>WFMU01000459.1 GCA_015488935.1 Flavobacteriaceae bacterium
CGTTTAGGACGGGATTGATTCTAATTTATTTATAACCTATTTTGCTCTACAATTGCTATTAGAGAGCAAGTAAACTCCACAAAAACCAAAAAGTAAATCCAATAAGAAAAAGAATACCAATAATACTCAAAATTCGCAAAGGTAATTTTGGTTGATGTTCCTTAGGTGTATGTTTACTTGTAATTAAAATAAAATTTGCAATGGCATAAAATGGCGCAGTAACAAAAGAAAAAATAGTTGCAATTTTAACCATTAATTTCATATCTGTAATAAACCAAGTTAAAATAACAATAGTACCAATAGATAATAAAATAATCCAAAACAAATAACTACCTTTTTGTTTTTTGTTAGAAAACACATCAATAGCTTTGGCTAAAGATCTAGGAGAAGCATCGAGAGTTGTAATGGTTGTACTAAACATGGTTGTAAAAGCAGCAATAGAAATAAAAATTGCCATGCTAGAACCTAAGTTTTGTGTGTATAAATTAATAAGCTGTTGTGAAAATTTACTAGCACTACCACTAAATTTTTCGCCAGAATGAAACATTACCAATGCACCAAGTAAAATAAAACAAATTCCAAGAAAAAGGGTTGCAATATAGCCAATGTTAAAATCAAAAATAGCAGAATTGGTATCGTAATTTTTAAATTCTTTTTTCTTTTCAATAGACCATAAAGACTGCCAAACACTCACATCTAACGGAGCTGGCATCCATCCTAAAAAAGCAATTAAAAAAACAATGCCTATTCTATTACTAGGTAAAACCTGTTGAAAACTAAAAACCTCACGATTGTTTGTTAAAGCAAAAGAAACCGCAATTATAGAACTGATAGAAAGAATGATAATAATAAGTTTCATAACCTTATCTAAAAAAGAATATTTTCCTAAAACTAAAATTAATAAGCTAACAAAAGTGATAATAATTGCCCAAACAATTAGACTATCCGAAAAACCAAATAAATTTATAGCCAAACCAGCAGTAACAATAGTAACCGCAGCCTGAATGGTAAACATAATAATAAAAGTAAGTACTGCATATAAAACCAAAACCCATTTACCAAGCCTATTATAGCCACTTATTAAGCTTTCGCCAGTTGCCATAGCATAACGAGGACCAAATTGAAAAAAGGGATATTTAACCAAATGAATACTAATAATTGCCCAAAGCAAACCATATCCGAATGAAGCACCAGCTCTAGTAGATTGTACTAAATGTGAAACACCAATAGCAGCACCTGCAAATAATAATCCAGGACCAAGTGATTTTATAAAACGAAATAAACGCATAAAAATAAAATTGAAAGTATAAATATAACAAAATTATTAATGCGAGTATGCTATCTAAAGAAACGATAAAACTATATATTTGCGAAATAGGTTAAGAAGTGATAATTATAATGAAAGAATTAAAGCAAAACTATGTAATAGCCATTGTAGGTACAACAGCAATTGGAAAAACTACTTTAGGAATAGCATTAGCAAAACATTTTAAATGCGAAATAATATCCGCAGATTCTCGTCAGTTTTTTAAAGAAATGACTATTGGAACTGCTGTACCAACAAAAGAAGAATTAAAAGAAGCAAAACATCATTTTATTCAAAATCTATCTATTTTTGATAATTATTCTGTGGGCGATTTTGAAAAAGACGCTTTAAAAAAAATAAAAGAATTACATACAAAAAATAATATTGTAATTTTATTAGGAGGTAGTGGATTATATATTGATGCAGTGCTCGAAGGATTGGATTATTTTCCGAAAGTAGCTAAAACAATAAGAGAAAATCTAAAAAAAGAATTAGAAGAAAAAGGAATAGAAGTACTACAAGAAAAATTAAAAAAACTAGATAATAAATCGTATTGTACAATTGAAATAAGCAATCCACAACGATTAATTAGAGCCTTAGAAATTTGTATTGGAACAGGAAAACCTTATGCATCCTTTTTAAATAAAGATAAAAAGGCAAAAAGAAATTTTAAAACTATAAAAATTGGAATTACGGCAGACCGACAAGTAATTTACAATCGTATTAATAAACGAGTAGATATTATGGTAGAAAACGGTTTGGTAGAAGAAGCAAAAGCATTACACAAATACAAAAAATTAAATGCTTTGCAAACCGTTGGATATCGAGAATTGTTTTCTTATTTTGAAAATGTATTTACATTAGATTTTGCCATAGAAGAAATAAAAAAGAATACACGTAGATTTGCCAAACGTCAAATAACATGGTTTAAAAGAGATAAGACAATAAAATGGTTTTATTACGATGAATTGCCAGAAGAAAGTATAAAATATATCCATCTACAATTGTCCGAAGAAAAGGATATTTAAGTGATAAATATTTATAAAAAGGAAGGCACCCAATAAAAAGTAGTTGTAATACCAGTTGCAAAGCAAAACACGCTATATAAATCCGTTCTATTTCCC
>WFMU01000460.1 GCA_015488935.1 Flavobacteriaceae bacterium
AGATGTGTATAAGAGACAGAAGTATAATAATCTACCCAAAATTTTTCTAACGAGTTTAAATATTGTACAATAGCTCTATCTTTTTCTTGCTGCGCTAAATTTAAATCTGTAATGGTTATTTTTCCTAAAATATATCTTTTTTTGGTAATATCATATCTTTTTAATGCAATTTCTTGTGCTTTGTTAGATGTTGCTAAAAATGCTCTTTGATTAGACCAATTTAGTGTATGTAAATATATTTCTTGCTCAAAAGCCTGTTCTTCTTCTTCGATATTAGTATTTACCAAATCTAAATTCGCTTTTGCCATTTTGCGTTTAGATTTTGCTACGCCCCAATCAAAAATAGGAATTCCTAAGCCTAAGGTTACATTTTGTTGCCTGTTAAAATTAGTAAATAATTCGTTAAAAACAGGACCTTGTTGCGATATACCAAAATTTGCTCTAATATTTATTTCCAATTTATTTTCGCCTTTTACTCTTGCTAGTTCCTTTTCTGCTTCTAAGCGTCTTCGTCTAAATTCGATAACCGATTTTCTATTAGACTTTGCTTCTTCTAAAGCTTTTTCTACTTCTACCTTAAAAAGCACCAAATCTTTTGGAATTTCTAACTCAAATTTTTCATTTTTTAATCCTAAATATCGCGTTAGATTTTGTCTTGCTCTTTTTAATGAAATTTGATTGCTTATCACATTATTTTTAGAATTTAGCAAACTCAATTCCATTTGTAGTAAATCATTTTCGGCTATTTTTCCCATTTTAAATCTCGCCTTAGCTATCTGAAATAAAGTATCTTGATTGGATAAATTCTTTTCCGAAATTTTTAATTGTCGTTGTACTTTTAACAACCTAAAAAATCGCGTTGAAGTATTTAAGGCAATTTGCTCCATACTTTCGATAAATGCTTTTTTAGATTCTTCAAAAATTAAAGGTTCTATCTTTTTATTCCATTTATAGGCATTATAAAACAGCGAATTTTGATAGTAATTGATAGAAAATGGCACTACAGAATATCCTGTTTGTGCATTTGTTCCATAAATATCAATTCTTTCTGCTTGTGTATTTAGAGATAATTGACCACCTGTAAACGGAACACTTTGCGTTATAGATAAATTAGCATCTAATCGTGATTGGTTTTGATTTACAAAAATATCTTGTCCACTATCGTTTGTTATTCTTCTGGTTGAATTGGAATAAGATGGTAAAGTTGCATCAATTCTTACTTGTGGTAAAAAACTGGATTTAAAATTTTTATAACGCCAATAATTTGCTTGTTTTCTATTATATGCAGCTTTATAATCTACCGATTTTTCTTGTGCCAGTTTAATTGCTGTTATTAGAGATATTTTTTTTGTTTGTCCAAAAATTAATATCGGTAAGATAAACAATATGGTTCTTATTATTTTTTTCATTTCGCTTTAATTAATTGGTTTATTCGGTTCTAATAGCTTCAATCGGACTTTTATTTGCGGCAGATTTTGCTGGTGCAATTCCAAAAATAAGTCCTATTAATGTGGCTACAAAAAAAGCTAGTAATATAGAATTTAATGATAATATGGTTTCTATTCCTGTAGAAACTTCTAATATATAAGATGCAAAAATTCCTAAGAATACACCTAAAATTCCACCACCAAGACTTATTAATACCGATTCGGATAGAAATTGTAAAATAACATCTTGTTTACTTGCTCCAATAGCTCTAATAATACCAATTTCTTTTGTTCTTTCGAGTACAGATGCCAACATAATATTCATAATTCCAATACCGCCAATTAGCAACGAAATTCCTGCGATGATACTTAATACAATATTAAATATTTGTTTTGTTTTTTGTTGTTGTTTTAAGAGATGAATTGGGATAGAAATCTCAAAATCCAATACATTATTATGTTTTCTTCGCAACATTTTACTTAATATTTCGGCGGTTGCTTTTAACTGATTTGAACTTGCAACTTGCACCGTAAGTTTATCTATTTGATGATAATTACCTCTAGAAATTCGCTTTTTTGGTCCAGATTGATTTCCAAAAATAATATATCCATTTCCTCTATCTAATGGTTTGTCGCTTATTATTTTTCTATCTTTATAGCGTACCAAAAAGGTTTTTATTGGGATGTAAATATCTTTGTTTAAATCTCTAATGCCTAAGTTTTCTTGTGCTTTTTTAGATATAAATTTTTCTTTAATTACACCTATTACTTGTAACCATACATCCTTTACTTTAATATATTTTCCAAGAGCACTTTCGCCAGTAAATAATTTTTTTTCTATTTTTTTACCAATTATACATACAGGAAGCGCATTTTTTGCTTGTTTTTTAGAAAAATTTGTTCCTTTTTCAATCTTAATATTAGATACTTCAAAAAAAGAATCGAATACACCTATTAATTTAACGGA
>WFMU01000461.1 GCA_015488935.1 Flavobacteriaceae bacterium
GATAATAGGTACAATTTTCAAAAGAAAGTTAGAAAAGTTAAAGGCCTTAGAGTCCATTAATAAAATTAAAAATAATAAAAAAGTTGCCGGAATTAATTCCGACAACTTTTTTATTTTAGCAAATATGTTTATTTATTTGTCCGTTATTATTTGTCTTTTGAGGTCTTTTAAGATTAATTTTTTTTGTTTTTAATTCTTTCGAAAAGGTTTTTATATCATTTAATAACATATCTGCCATATCTCTACTGAAATTTTCCTTAATTACAATTCTTAATACTTTTACTTCCTGAGCGTTGGGAGGAAGAGAGTATGCCGGTACAATCCAACCACGTTCTCTTAGCTTATCTGATAAGTCATATACAGAATATCCGGCAGAAGAATCAATAGTAAAAGCAAGTATAGGTAATTTAATATTTGTATTTGTTAAATGATAATTAGGCATTTCTTCTATTTTTTTACCTAAATACTGTGCATTTTCCAAACTATTTTGCATAATTTGTTTGTAACCATTAATACCAAGATTTAGCAAATTATAATATTGAGCAACAACCATAGAACTTCCTCTGGAAAAATTAAGAGTATAAGTAGCTTCCTCACTACCAAGATAATTTACATAGAAAATTAAATCTTCAGGCAAATCGGTTTTATCTTTCATAATTAACCAGCCAATACCGGGATAAACCAAACCGTATTTATGGCCTGATACATTTATTGATCGCACATGCGAAAGTCGAAAATCCCATTCAAATTCAGGATATAAAAATGGTAAGATAAAACCACCACTGGCACCATCTACATGAATAGGAATATCCCATCCTTTTTCAATTTTAATTTCTTCCAAAAGAGTATTAATTTCCTGAACCGGGTCTAGTTGTCCTGTAAAAGTTGTTCCCATTACTGCTCCAACGCAAATTGTATTTTCGTCAATTTGTGGTTTTAATTCATCTACAGATAAAGTATAATGTCCTTCTTTCATAGGGATTATACGCATTTCCACATCAAAATAACGTGCAAATTTCTCCCATACAACATGTACATCTGCACCTATAACTATATTTGGGTTTTCTGTTGATTTTCCTGCTGCTTTTCGTTTTTTTCGCCAAGTCCATTTATGAGCCAGTAATCCAAGCATAATTGCTTCCGATGAGCCAATGGTAGCCGTACCAATATATTCATCACTTTTAGGGGCATGAAATAATTTAGCTAACATATTAACTACTCTTCCTTGTATTTTTCCTGTTTGTGGATATTCTTCCTGATCAACAAAGTTTTTATTTGTTGTTTCCATAATCAGTTTTTCTGCCTGGGGTTCCATCCAGGTAGTAACGAAACTAGCAAGGTTTAGGGCAGGATTTCCATCCATATTTAATTCATCATGTATCAATTGATAAACTACATCTCCATCAATCCCATCGGCGGGAATAGATGTTTTGGAAATAGGTTTGGTAAAATACCTGTTAGCATAAGTAGCCGATAAATTTTCTTTTTCTTTTTCTTTAAAAACTTTCTTTTTTGATAGCATAATTATTTATTTTGAGGTTTTTGTTTTAAAGATGCCTAATATAAGAGCTAAAGATGCAAATATAATTCCTAAAATCAGAACTACTGTATATCCAAATGAAGAAACTAAAAATCCACCAACAGCTCCGCCAACCATATTATCAATACTTTGAATAGAGTTAGCAATACCCAAAGCTTCTCCACGCTTTTTATCATCCGCAAGTTCTACTATACCTGTATTCATTCCTGTTGAAATAAACGACCAGGAAAAAATCATAATCATAAAGCCAAGAACACCAAGAAAATATAGTTTAAACCACATTCCTGATAACATTAATATAAATGTAATTATATATAACCAGATACCTGTATTAAATGTAAAAAACGGACTTTTTTTCTTGGTTATTTTTCCGGCCAGTAAAAATAAAAAAACACCTACTGCTGTACTTACTGCATAAATCAACGATGATTCGGATGTGCTTAACATAAATGCTTTTTTCATAAGCAACGGATACATGGCGTATACAGGTGCAGGTGCCAGCATTATAAGCAGCCATCTGATATTAAAACGTAATAATGGATTATTTTTAAAATTTAATATATGCTTCCATTTAATATGAACGTGAAAATATCCATTGAATAATTCAGAAAAATGCATTTTCGGACGAAGAATCTTAAAATTTAGTTTGTGATGGTTTACTATGCCCGAATGGTGTTTGTAAAATGGCAGATAAACTAAAATAGCAATTAATAAAAAAGGTAATCCAATAACAGCTTTTGAATAAAGCGAAGTTACCAATAATCCTATTACCGTTCCAAAAGTCATAAAAC
>WFMU01000462.1 GCA_015488935.1 Flavobacteriaceae bacterium
AATATTGAATAAGAGTAAAAGAAAATGAAGCTAATTCTAGTCATTTTATTAACTACCCTATTAAATTTACATTTTTTGGACAAAAACAGATTTTTGACATAAATATTCAGCAATTAAAATCCGTACCTAAAAACACATCAAGAACTAAAATAGAAGCCATTTTATTACCCGACACAAAATGGGAAGGAGTTGCCGTATATGATGTAATATCAGATACAATACATAAAAAAAAATAATAAGAGATATTGAATAGTAAACGATTCAGTTCTTAAATTAGGAGCTTCTAAAAGCAAAATAATTTTTATTAAAAGAAAAAAGTTTGAAGTCATATATCCCTATGCAAAACAAACGTATAAATTAATCTATCATAACAATGATGTAATTATACTAGAATCAAAATACATTAATGTAACAACTATAAATGGCGAAACAGTTAGTTCAGAAACAAAACATTTTAGATACTTATGGAAAAGAATAGATGAATAGTAATAACCTTCTTTTAATAATAGGAGCTATTATAGGAGCCAATTTAATTGCTAATATAGCAATCACATTATTAAATAAAGATTTTAGAAATGGAAACTATACAAATCAACTAACTCAACTTAAAGGATTGTGGCTTGTTTTTTATTTGCTTCCTTTCTTTATTTTTAACAAAATAATAAAATCCTTAGTCAAGGATGAGAAACAACAAATTAGAGATAATAAACTGAAAGAAAGAATAAGAAAAAAGAATTTAAATAATAAAAATAGAAGAAAGTAAACGACATAAAATCAATGCAAACAAAAATAATATATAGCGATTCGTCATTTTCAAAAACCATAGTAGCCATTGGTTACGGTTTAATATTACTTGGAGTCTTTCTTTTATTTGTAGGAATATCAGGAGGAGACGAAAGAATATCAGCACCATTTTACAACATAATAATTCCCATTATGCTGTTTGTGGGAATCGTTTTTTCTTTTTTCAAAGACAAAATAAAAGTAGATTATAAAAAACAAAAAATATTCATCTACTCCGAAATACTTGGACTTAAATTTGGCTCAAAAACAAAACTAGCGAACTATCACTATACAACAATAGTAACAAAAAAATTAAAGAATAAAAACAGTAAGCGAGAAGGAGTTCACAGTTCTAAAATGCAATTAAAAAGCATGAAACACGATGTACTACTACTTTCAAAAGACCATAAAAACAAACGCTTACTTAGTAAATTTGACAACTTTAGAGAAGCAAGAGATTTCTCCAGAAAAATAGCAGAAACGCTAAAAAAACCAATTGTAAAATAGACCTCAACAAGCGGTAGATAAAACTGGTAGAGCACCCAAGTAAATCTCACAAATATTTAGAAAATCAAAAGCATACTGCTAACTGATTTCCAAAGAAAGTAGTGCCCAATTTTTTGACCATACATTCAAAATTTCGATGGTCAATACCCCTTTGTCCTTCCCGTAAAAAAACGGGAGAGATTTAGAGGGATTGACAAACCCTGCCTCCATAAATAATTATACCAATTGAATATTGAAATGCGCCTTAAAAAATAAAATTTATTTTCTCATAGACGATGAAAATAAAATTAGCATAGCCTTAGCTATGGTAGTTTTATTTAAAGAAGTATATGTGATAATAAAATTATTTAATTGGCATTACAGTAAGTAACTATAATACAACTAACCTAAAAGATTTTAAAAATATCAAAAAAAACATACAAGGAAACAAACATGATAATACACAGTAAATATTCAAAAAAACACATCAAATTAGGAGTCATAACACTATTATTTTTAACAATTATAGGATTCTCAATACACAACATACTAGGTGCTATTACTTTAATTATCTCAGTAGCTTTTTTTTCACACAAAGAAGGAATCGCTTTTAACCGAAAGAGTCGGAAAATTGGTTTTTATTCTCAATTTTATATCTTTAAATTTTGGACATCATTTCCATTAAAAGAAATTAGCAAAGTAGAAATTTCTTCGCAAAAGCAATTTGTACAAGCAACATCAGAATACAGTGCAAATGACTGGACAGTCTATTTCTATAACTTATCTTTGTATATTAACAAAAATGAACTGGCTTATAATTATGGCTTTCAACATTATAAAGATGCAAAAACGGTTGCAGATATTTTAGCTAAAAAATACAAAGTAAACGTAAAAAACTATGTACAAGAAGCTCAAATAAAAGCAAGAAAAACAAGAAAAGAAGTAGAAAATCGAAGATTAGAAAGACTACAAAATAAAAGAAAATAATGAAACTAATTTGTAAAAAGTGTAACACTCCTATCGAAGGAACCAGTATAAATATCAGTAAAGGAATTTGCCAATGCCCTTCCTGTCATGAAGTATTTAAAAT
>WFMU01000463.1 GCA_015488935.1 Flavobacteriaceae bacterium
ATTTTTGAGAATTCCATATTATTTTTGGAACAGTATTTGATTTTACATGATTAATAAATACCAAATCAAATGAAAAATTTAATTTACATATTTAGTTTTGTTTTTGCATTTAATTCATTTGCACAGCAACAATATGCTTTTAAAGATGGAGAACGTTTAAAGTATCGTTTGAGCTATAGTAATTTTTTAACTGCTGGTTATGCAACAATGGAAGTTAAAAAAATAAATTATAATGGTAAAGATGCTTTTCATGTTATTGGTAAAGGAAAAACTACTGGTATGATTAATTGGTTTTTTAAAGTTCGCGATAACTACGAAACTTATTTTTATAAAGATTCTTTATTACCATACCATTTTATAAGACAAATTGATGAGGGTGGTTATACTAAAGACAAAGAAATTTTATTTTACCGAAGTAAGAAAAAAGCCACCGTTGTAGATAAAGAAAAAAATAAAACAGAAACTTTTACTATTGAAGAAGATGTTCACGATTTACTTTCTTCATTGTATTATATGAGAAATAAGGATATTACTAATTTTAAAGCTGGTGATGAAATTAGTTTGCCAATATTTTTAGACCAAGAAACTATGAATATGAAATTACGCTTCTTAGGTAGAGAAATTATTACCACTAAATTTGGTAAAATAAGAGCAGCAAAATTTAGACCTTTGGTTGCTTCTGGTCGTGTTTTTAAAGAAAAAGAAAGTGTTACCGTTTGGGTTAGTGATGATAAAAATAAAATTCCTCTACGTATAAAAGCAGCATTATCAGTAGGTTCGTTACGTGCAGATATTTATAAAATTGCTGGTTTAGCAAATGGATTGGCTAGGGTTAAGTAACAAATTTTAATACGATTATCCGATAAAAGGTATGTTTGTTATGAATGTTGAGTTTTGAATTATGAATTTTAATTTATGTACGTCCCTGATATAGGTTGACCACAAAAGTCAATTTATATGAAAACAAATTTAAAGAAAATTAAAAAACATTTACACTAATCAGAGATATTCAGTCTTGCACCTTATATCTTATGTTTAGAATCAAAGCGATCGTACTTCTTTTACTAGTTTACAATAAAATTTTAACAAGAATTTAAAAAACAACTTTTCTGCTGCATCTAAAATAAATAGTATTTTTGCCGTTATATTCTTATTTGTAAAATTTAATCGTGAAAAACTATTTTTATCTACTCTTCTTAATGTTAATTATTTCTTGTAAAAATGAGATAAAAGAAGTAAAACCAATTCCAATTACCAAAAAACCAAAGATAATTACAAAATTTGGTTATATTCTTAAAGACTATAAGGTAATTAAAGATACGGTTAGAAAAAACGAGACTTTTGGTTTTTTAATGGATAAAAATCATGTAGAAGGTGCCTTAATCAATAAAATTGTTGCCAAAACAAAAAACACATTCGATATTGCTGGTCAATTACGTGTTGGAAAACCATATACTATTCTAGCAAAAAAAGATTCTACAGAAAAAGCACAAGTTTTTATTTACCAACCTAATAAAGTAGAATTTGTGGTACTAGATTTTAGAGATTCTATTGTGCCATATATTGGTAGAAAAAGAGTAAAAACAGTTGTTAAAAAAGTTGCTGGAGAAATTACCTCATCGTTATCAAATGCTATCGATGAACAAGGTGTTAACTACAATGTTACCAACGCTCTATCTGATGTTTATGCATGGACCATTGATTTTTATCACCTACAAAAAGGAGATAAATTTAAAGTAATTTATGAAGAACGTTTTATAGATGATACCATTCCTGTTGGAATTGGTAAAATAAAAGCTTCCTATTTTGAACATAATAAAAAACCATTTTATGGGTTTAGATATGTGGTAGATTCTACAAAAAATATTCCCGAATATTACGATGATAAATCCAATAACTTAAGACGTGCATTTTTAAAAGCTCCATTAAGATTTAGTAGTAGAGTCTCATCGAGATACAATTTACATAGAAGAATAAAACACTACCATTATAAAGTTAGAGCACATCGTGGAACAGATTTTCCTTCGCCAATAGGCACACCAATTATTAGTACTGCAAATGGTACTGTAATTGCTTCGGCATATAAAGGAGGAAATGGTAATTATGTAAAAATTAAACATAATGGTACTTACGCTACACAGTACTTACACATGAAAAAACGTAAAGTAAAAGTAGGTGATTTTGTAAAACAAGGCGATGTTATTGGATGGATTGGCATGACTGGAAGTACTGGCGGACCACATGTATGTTATCGCTTTTGGAAAAATGGAAAGCAAGTGGATCCTTTTAAACAAAAATTACCCTCTGCAGACCCAATGAAAGAAGATATTAAACCAAAATATTTCGAATATATTAAACCCCTTAAAAAAGAATTAGATAGCATTACCTATCCTAAAAAAGAAGCAAAAATTGAAACCAAAATTAAAATCGATTCTTCTATAC
>WFMU01000464.1 GCA_015488935.1 Flavobacteriaceae bacterium
CTAATAGGTTGTCATTTGTATTCGTAAATATTTTTTAACATTTAAAATTAAACATAATGAAAAAAACAAAAAACCTATTATTTAGTATGTTGTTTATTACAACCTTATTTAGTTTACAAAGTTGTAAAGATGATGAAGTAGATAACCCTACTCCACAACCTGCAGCAAATAAAGTACAACTAGCAGACAATGCTACTTTCGGAAAAGTATTAACAGATGCACAAGGAAAATCACTTTACTTTTTCTCAAAAGATACAAAAGATACTTCGGAATGTACCGGAGGCTGTGTAGATATTTGGCCAATTTTTTACGAAGCAAATATTACTGTAGATTCTGGTTTAGATATAAATGATTTTGCAACTATTACTAGAACAGATGGTGTAAAACAAACTACATATAAAGGATGGCCTTTATATTATTTTAAAAATGATAATAGTGCTGGTGATACAAATGGCGATAAGGTAAATAACGTTTGGTATATTGCAAAACCAGATTATTCGTTAATGTATGTTACAGCACAGCTTGTTGGACATGATGGTAATAATTATAAAAGTGATTATACTCTTGGTAATGGTAATACTTTTTATATTACTGATATTGACGGTAATACGCTTTATACTTTTAAAAATGATACGAATAACAATAATAATTTTACCGCTGCAGATTTTGGTAATAATGCGGTTTGGCCTATTGCCGAAATTACTTTAGATAAAATTCCGAGTATTTTAAATAGTAACGATTTTGGTACTACTAATGTATTTGGAAAAACACAAATTACTTATAAAGGTTGGCCATTATATTACTTTGGACAAGATGCAAATCGCGGTGATAATAAAGGAATTAGTTTTCCAAATCCTGGAGTTTGGCCAATTGCAAATACAGATACTAGCGTTGCTCCATAAACAAAATAATTTTTCTCTTTAACTAAAGATTACGGCTAAATCTATCTAGTCGTAATCTTTTATAAACCTCTAGATTTAAAACTATGAAATATTTTTTAATAGTAATAATACTTACTTTTCTAACTCTTATTTCTTGTGAAAATAATGTAGAAGAAGTAGAAATACAAGATATAAATCAGCTTTGTAATCCTCAAATTTCTTTTTCGGAAACTATAAAACCAATTGTAGATAATAACTGTGTACAATGTCATCATGGAAATCGTTTTCCAGATTTAAGAACTTATCAATCTATAAAAGATAATACTGGTATTATTAAAGAAGTAACACAAACTAGACGTATGCCTATTGGTAGTAGCTTATCACAAACCGATATAAACGCCATTGCTTGTTGGATTGATAATGGTGCTTTAAATAATTAATATTATGA
The DNA here is from genome assembly GCA_015488935.1 of Flavobacteriaceae bacterium. Lineage (GTDB taxonomy): Bacteria > Bacteroidota > Bacteroidia > Flavobacteriales > Flavobacteriaceae > S010-17. The sequence continues at coordinate 1,330 of WFMU01000464.1, forward strand.
AAAAATTAAAAATTCTACTTATTGTAGGAATTCCGTTATTAATTGCTACTATTTTTATTGTAAAAATATACAATAAACCACATATTAGTGTGGCAAAAACAGAAGCTAAATTCACTTTATCTTCACAAAAATTAATCAATGATTTTTTAAAAGACGAAGAAACTGCAAATAAAAAATATGTAAATAAAATAATACAGGTATCAGGTATTATTTCGGAAATGGATGCTACTTCGATAACCATTAAAGGTAAAAATTCTGAATCTACTATACAATGTAATTTCTTACCAAACGAAAACATACTTAACAAAAATTTAAAACTAGGTCAAAAAGTGGAGATTAAAGGGCTGTGTACTGGCTATCTTTTAGATGTTGTTTTAATAGAATGTGTTTTAATTCATTAATAATTATAAAAATTTATATACCATGAAAATAATATATACCATAACTATTCTATTACTTTTTAGTTTACAAATAAATGCACAAAATAAATTTTTTACCAAAACTGGCTATGCTTCTTTTTATTCACATTCACTTTTAGAAGATATTAAAGCAGAAAACAATCAAGTAGTAGCAATTATAGATACTGAAACAGGAAAATTTAAAATTTTAATGCTTATGCAGTCTTTTAGATTTAAAAAAGCTTTAATGCAAGAACATTTTAATGAAAATTATGTAGAATCAGACAAGTATCCTAAAGCTATTTATTCTGGTACAATACAAGACTTTACCGAAATAAATTCCAATACAAAAAAACTTACTTTTAAAGGAATGCTTTCTATTCATGGAAAAAAGAAAGAAACCATTGTTACAGCAAATTCGGTAGTTTCAGATACAGAAATTAATCTTACAGGAAATTTTAGGTTAAAAATTGCGGATTTTGATATAAAAATTCCTTCGCTTGTAGCAAATAAAATTGCAAAAGAGATGAAAATTGATTTTAATGTTCACTTA
>WFMU01000465.1 GCA_015488935.1 Flavobacteriaceae bacterium
GTATAACAAATAGCTATTGCTAATGCTTCTTAAAATTAGTGATTTTGCTTACATATAGCCTCGATTTACATATAAAATGAGGTTAAAATAAATGGAATTATTTTTTATTTATAGTTTATAAAAACGAAAGTAATCTAACTAAACATGGAGCACATTTGCTCTAATTAATTCAAAAACTCTGTAGGAATTTTACATACAGGAATAGGAAGCATTTTATGCTTATTGGCATTATGTCTGCTTAAATAAATTTTAAAAATAGCCAATTCCCTATCTTTAAAATCAGCTAAAGACTTGCCTTTATTTTTCATTTTCATTGCCCATTCTAGTTCATCATAACTAGCACCAATTTGGTCTTCATCAGTTCTAGTATCGCCAAATAAACCATCTGTAGGTTGTGCTTTTTGAATAGAAACAGGAACTTCTAAATATTTAGCAAGTTGATAAACTTCCGATTTTAATAAATCAGCAATTGGACTTAAATCAACACCACCATCGCCATATTTAGTAAAAAAACCAATACCAAAATCTTCTACTTTATTACCAGTACCTGCAACAAGAAAACCATGTAATCCTGCAAAGTAGTACAAGGTAGTCATACGCAATCTTGCTCGTGTATTTGCCAAAGATAAATCTACCTTATCAGAAGCAGCAACATGAGGCACTGCTAATTTAAATGTTTCAAAAGTTTCTGTTAAATCTACTTTAACGCTTGAAACTTTAGGAAAACGTTTTTTTAATTGTGCAATATGCTCTTGTGCCCTACTTACCTGATTTTTACCTTGATGAATAGGCATCTCTAAACACAAAACATCCAAGCCTGTTAAAGCACAAAGTGTAGATGTGAGTGCAGAATCAATTCCTCCAGAGATACCAATAACAAAACCATTAATTTTGGCATTAGTGGCATAATTTTTCAACCAATTTACGATATGATTTGTAACTTTTTCTACGTTCATGTTAAAACAAATATTTAGATTTGCAACAAAAGTAATAAAAAAACGTTTTGTAAACTCGTAAAAAAGAATTAATGAGAATAAGAATAATAATTGGATTTGTTTTAATTGGGATTTTTAGTTGTTCAAAAAAAGAAAAATTTGATGTAGATACGTCTAAAATAAATGCAAAAGTAACAATAAAGCGTTTTGAACAAGCGTTTTACAAAGCATCACCCTCTGAATTACCAAAAATTAAAAAAGAATATCGTTATCTTTTTCCACATGATATCGATAGTATTTGGATAAAAAAAATGCAAGATAAAGATGAGCAGGAATTATTTGCAGCAACACAAACAGTATATCCAAATTTAGATGTGGTACGCAAAAAATTAAAAGCATTATTTAAGCATATAAAATATTATTATCCAAAATTTAAAGAACCAAAAATAGTAACCATTAATTCTAATGTAGATATAGAACAAAAAGTAGTTTATGCAGATACTTTATTATTTATTTCTTTAGATGCATATTTAGGTATGGATAGCAAAATATATCAAGATTATCCAACATATATTAAGCAAAATCTAACCAAAGAACATCTCATAGTAGATGTAGCTGACGAATTATCAAAAGCAATATTATTTCGTTCGAATGACCGAAGATTTATAGCAAAAATAATTCAAGAAGGAAAAAAAATGTATGCACTAGATGCTTTTTTGCCAAAAGAAACCGATGCAAATAAAATAGGATATACCAACGAACAATTAGCTTGGGTAAAAGAAAATGAAGCTATGATTTGGAAATATTTTTTAGAAAAAAAAATGCTTTATGAAACAAGTAAAGGTTTAGATAAACGATTTATTATGTATGCACCATTCAGTAAATTTTATTTGGATATCGATTCGGAATCTCCAGGAAGAGTTGGTGTGTGGATTGGTTGGCAAATAGTACGTTCGTATATGAAACACAACGATATAAAATTAAGCGAATTAATGCGTTTAGACAACGAAGAAATATTTAAAAAATCGAAATACAGACCCAAAAAATAATTACAAAAATAAATAATCAATTCAAAAATAAAATAATGGCAATAGTACATAAATCAGAAATAAAAATTAAGGTAGGTTTAGATGAAAATAGAGTTCCAGAGCAATTATTTTGGAGTGCAGATGATGGTAATATAGAAAATATGGAAGCCAAAGCAACCTTATTATCTGTTTGGGATAGTGCTGAAAAAGAAACTTTTAGAGTAAATTTATGGACCAAAGATATGCCTGTAAACGAAATGAAACAATTTTTTCATCAAACACTTGTGTCTATGACTGATACTTACGAAACTGCTACTGGCGATGAGAAAATGACAGCAACAATGCGAGATTTTTGTGCGTATTTTTTAGAAAATATGATGAAGAGTTAACAGGCATCTAAAACTTCTAAAATAATAGCGCAACCAATTTCAATTTCTTGTTCCGAAATGGTTAAAGGTGGTGTAATTCGAACCGCTCTACCTTCAAAAAGTAACCAAAATAGAAGCAAACCTTTGTCCAAACAACGCAAAATAACTTTACTAGCTAATTCTGGCGAATCAACCATCATGGCTAACATGAGCCCTTTACCGCGAATTTCTTTAATTTTTGGATGCTTTAAAAGTTTCTTAAATAATTGCTCTTTTGCAACAACCTCTTGCATTATATCTGTTTGTATTACTTCTTGTAAAGTTACTAATGCAGATGCTGCAACTAATGGATTTCCTCCAAAAGTAGTAATATGACCTAATTTTGGATTTTCTTTAAATTGTGCTAACATTTCGGCAGAAGCAATAAATGCACCTATCGGCAAACCTCCTCCCAAACCTTTGCCAGTAATTATAATATCGGGACTCATATTATGATTCATAAACTCAAATAATTTTCCAGTACGCCCAATACCGCTTTGTATCTCATCTAAAATAAGCAAAGCACCTACTTCTTCACAACGCTCTTTTATTTTTTTAAGATAATTTGGCTTCGGAACAATAAAACCAGCACCACCTTGTATGGTTTCTAAAATAACTGCCGCTGTTTTATTTGTAATTTTAGCAATAGCATCAAAATTATTAAATTGTATAAATTTTACATTAGGCAAAAGTGGTCTAAAAGCACGATTTTGTATTTCGGCACCACAAACGCTCATTGCTCCTTGTGTATTGCCGTGGTAACTATTTTTTGCAGCAATCAATTCGCTGCGTTTTGTTACTCGTTTTGCTAATTTTAGTGCTCCCTCTGTAGCCTCTGTCCCCGAATTTACCAAATAAACCTGATTTAAGTTTTTTGGTAAATTATCTACCAAAAGTTTTGCTAAAGCAACTGGTTTTTCTTGAATAAATTCGCCATATACCATTACATGCAAGTAACTATCTACTTGCTTTTTTATAGCGTTTGTTATTTTAGGATTAGTATGTCCAAGCGTATTTGCAGAAACACCAGCAATAAAATCCAAATACTTTTTACCATTAGTATCAAAAACAAAATTACCTTTTGCATGCGAAATTTCTATTGCCAACGGTGTATTAGTTGTTTGTGCTTGGTATTTAAAAAAATCTTTTTTCATGTTTTACAAAAATAAAAATTTAGCATCTTTTTACAGGAATAAAACAATTTAATTTTTTAAAATACCTTATCCAATATTTAGAATTGGTAATTTTATACTTTCTAGGAGTTTTAAATCGAAGAAATTACTTCTTTGATTATATTTTTTATGCCAGTTAGATTTTGCAATAGTTTCATTTTTTCTTATTCTTGTTTGGCAAAATACATATAGACCGCTTTGCTTCTAAACATAAGATACAAAGGGCAAGAAACAAGATATAATACTATTGAGGTAACGCTGTTTTGTTAAAACAGCTTTACTTATTATAAAAGTTACAACTATTTTTTGGATATAATTCATTTTCTTAAAAAGCAAGGTATGATTTTATAAATA
>WFMU01000466.1 GCA_015488935.1 Flavobacteriaceae bacterium
ATTTATACTAATTTTAATGTTGATTGAGCTCATTCAATAAACCATGCAAATCTGTAACTTTAATATGTTTACGATCTACTTGCAATAATTTTTCATTTTTCAAACGTTGAATATGCCTATTAATAACATTCTTTGATGTACCTATTATTTTAGCGATCTCACTATGTGATAAATTATTTATTAATTTAAGTTCAGAACCATGAATGTTTGTTTTAGTATGTTTAATAAAAAGCTTTAATGTTCTAGTCCAAGTATCTAAAAGGGCTAAATCATTGGCTTTTTCTTCCATATTTCTGAATTTTTGAGCAAGATATGGTAAAAATATTTTATTAAATTCAGGATGTCTTAATATCCATTTTCGTACTGTTTCAATAGGCGCTGCAATTAATGTTACATCATCTAAAGCTTCCATTTGAATATCATGTTGCTTACCGTCAAGTAAACAAATAACATCAAAAATATCGCCTGGAGTATTTAAATAGAGAATAAATTCATTCCCATTGCTAGGATTGAGTTTATACATTTTTATTCTTCCAAAGACAACAAAGTAAAAAGTGTTTAAGGTTTTTTCTCCTCCAAAAGTTAAAGCTCCTTTTGACCATGTTTCAATATAAGATTCCTCTAGAATTTCGTATATAATAGCATCTGATAATTCAGAATAACTAGCAGATTCTTTTAGTTTGTTAAAATATAATTGATAATTTGGTGTGTCTTTAGTCATATTTGTATGATATTTTGCTAAAATACGTAAATTGTTTGTTTTTTAAAAACGTGATATAAAAAATCCCAATTTAAACTAAAGTAAATTGGGATTTTTAATTTGTCAATTAGTATAAAGTCTAATTGTCTATAGTTTTATTCTTAAAACATTTCTCTTCCTGAAAAGTGAAAAGCACCTTCAATTGCTGCGTTTTCATCACTATCAGAACCGTGAACTGCATTTTCTCCTATAGAAGCTGCATATAATTTACGGATAGTTCCTTCTGCTGCTTCTTCAGGATTAGTTGAACCAATTAATGCTCTAAAATCTTCAACAGCATTATCTTTTTCTAAAATTGCAGCTACTATTGGTCCACGAGTCATATACTCCACTAATTCTCCAAAAAATGGACGCTCTTTATGTACTGCGTAAAATGCTTCTGCATCTCTTTTAGTCATTTGAGTCATTTTCATTGCTACAATTCTAAAACCTGCAGCATTAATTTTTTCTAAAATAGCACCAGTATTTCCTTTTTCTAAAGAATCTGGTTTTAACATGGTAAACGTTCTGTTTGTCATTTTTATAAACTTAAATTAAGTTGCAAAAATAATTTTTTTTATGAATAAATGCTATTTTTTATTAAAACTTGTAGCTTTGTAGTCAAATGAAACAAAAAAAGGATATTTATATTTTAGCGATAGAATCGTCTTGTGATGATACTAGTGCTGCTGTAATGAAAAATGAGGTAGTTTTATCTAATGTAGTTGCAAACCAAGAAATCCATCAAAAATACGGAGGTGTTGTACCAGAATTGGCGTCAAGAGCACATCAGCAAAATATTGTGCCAGTGGTACAACAAGCGTTAGAACAAGCTAATATTGACAAAAAAGATTTAGATGCAATTGCTTTTACTCGTGGACCTGGATTAATGGGTTCCTTATTAGTAGGAACGTCTTTTGCTACTTCTATGGCTGCAGCTTTAGCTATTCCGTTGATTGATGTTAATCACATGCAAGCGCATATTTTGGCACACTTTATTAGAAATTCCAAAATCCAAAATACAAATTCCAAAAAGCAGTCTTCAAATCCTACATTTCCATTTATTTGTTTAACCATTTCTGGAGGTCATACGCAAATTGTAAAAGTGTCTAGCTATTTTGATTTTGAAGTTTTAGGAGAAACTTTAGACGATGCTGTTGGCGAAGCATTTGATAAATCGGCTAAAATTTTAGGTTTGGCCTATCCTGGCGGACCTTTTATTGATAAATATGCGCAAGACGGAAATCCAAATGCCTATCCTTTTCCAAAACCAAAGACCAAAAATAAACTCGATTTTAGTTTTAGCGGATTTAAAACAGCAGTATTGCGCTTTGTTCAAAAAAATGTAAAAGAAAATCCTGATTTTATTCAAGATAATTTACCAGATATTTGTGCATCCATCCAAAATGGAATTGTTTCTATTTTAATGGATAAACTTAAAGAAACGGTAAAACAAACAGGTATTAATCAAATTGCGATTGCTGGTGGAGTTTCGGCTAATTCAGAAATTAGAAAACGATTGACTGAAAATAAACACGGTTGGAAAACCTTTATTCCACCTTTTGAATATACTACAGATAATGCGGCTATGATTGGTATTGTAGGTTATTTAAAATATAAAAATGGTTTTGTTAATGATGAGCAGAAATTGGCTACAGCAAGGTTGAAGGTTGGTGAAAATTAGCTAAATAAACCTTAACAAAACTTTGCAATAATCTATCTTTCATAGAATAATTATTAGTTTATATTTGCAAACTAATAAATACGAACATATCGCTTTGCGTTTCTTACTCCTAAAATTAAAGAGTTAGTAACCAAAGACCAAAGACTAAAGACTAATGAAAGCCGGAATTGTAGGACTACCAAACGTAGGAAAATCAACATTATTTAACTGTTTATCTAACGCAAAAGCACAAAGTGCCAATTTTCCATTTTGTACTATTGAACCTAATGTTGGTGTGGTTAATGTACCAGA
>WFMU01000467.1 GCA_015488935.1 Flavobacteriaceae bacterium
ATATTTTTATTAGAAAAAATCATTAAAAAATTTCCAAATAGAACAGTTGCATATCTTAATTTAGGAGATGCGTATTGGGGAAATAAAGAAAGAGAAAATGCAAAAAAAATGTATAAAAATTACATTAAACAAATGAAAGAAAAAGGAAAAGGAACTAAAATACCTAAACGACTGCCTACAAGAGTGAAATAAAAATCAAATAACATTAAAAGTATGAGATTAACATCAAAATTAAATGTAAAAATAAAAAATAATACGTTTTTTCTATTTTTTGTACTTCTGTCGATACTTATTGGTTGTAAAACAAATCAAACAAAAAATAAAAATACCTATCAAAAAGAGACTGTTCTTGCCGATAATATGCAACAACAGAAACACAAAATTAGTGATTACGAAAATAATGAAGACTATTTTATAAGAGAAATAGATATTAATAAAGATGGTATTTTAGATAAAGTTGTATGCAGTAATAAATACATGGGAAATGAGTTACTATTTTTTCAAAAAAAAAATAATCATTACAACTTTGTATTAGAAACGATTAACTTTTCGGAAGATGGAGGACGAATAATTGATGATATACAACCAGTAAAAAACTCCGATTATATATTAAAAATAAAAACCTTTTTTCCAGATGGAGGCTTAGATTTGGCTACTTATTTTATTACATTTAAAAATGGAAATTGGAAACTTCAAAAAACAATTTATGAAACCAAATATTGGCAAAAAGATGCGTCAAAAAGGTATGTTTGTGAAGTAAAACAAGATATTTTATTAAGTGAATTGATGCATGAATCTGGTATTGAAAAAATAAAACAGATACCTAAAGAAGAAGATAGAGAGAGGGATTGTAAAATAGTCATTGAATAATATAAAAATGGGATTAACATTAGTCATTGATGAAATAATAACAGAAGAAAGAACTTATAGTTTTAATAAAACATTAAGGGTAACAGATGTAAACAAAGCAGAAGTTACAGAGGCATATTTTGCGATTAAACAAATTAAATATTTAGAAAAAGAAAGTGGAGAAACTTTTAGTTATACCTTTAAAAACAATACCAGTGTAAAGGAGCAAAAAGATAAAACAAAAATTGCAGATATAATACGCAGAAAACTCAAATTTGATGGCGATAAAAAATACACAAAGAATAAACAAATTATAGCAAGTTTTACACAAGAGACTTTTAAAGCCAAAGAAACCATAACTATAAAAGCCTTAAAAAAAGAAAAACGAACTTACTATTTAAAAGTAGATTCAGGTGCTATGGGAAACCAGATGTACTTGGTAGTAGAAACAAAAAATTTAAATGGTAAAAAAGTAAAGCTAAAAATACACGAAAATGAAAAAGAATTAAAATTACTAAAAAGCAAAGAAGCAATATTACCTGTACTAGTTTTTGCAAAAAAGGAAGATAAAGCAACAGATACCGAAGCAAAAGATTGGATAGAATTAGATATAGAAACCGTAAAAGCCAAAGATGCTGGAGCTGGTTTTTATATCTCAGATGATGGACAAGACAAAGAAGTAGGTATAAAAAAAATACAGCTTAGACCCAAAAAAGACAAAATGGCTAGCAAAACGGAAGAAGCTAGTAAAAGTTTTGAAGGTTGGGCAGAAAAATTATACATTAGAGAAGACGAAACCGAAGCAGGAAAAAAGAAAAAAGAAGAAGAAGAAAAGAAGAAAAAAGAACGCGAAGCAGAAACCTTTACAACACTTACTAGAGATACCGATGCCGATAAAAAAGAAAATCGAAAAAGTTATCCAAAAAAGATTAGCGGTACAAGCACCATAGAAATAGGTAAAAAAGCTACCTATACCATTACAAAATACGGTAAAAATGCTACCGAAGCAGATAAAAAAAATATACGTTGGTCACTATATATAAAAGGAGATGCTCCAACAAAATATACGGTTATTGATAGTAAAAGCAAAACAGGACTTTATACCTACGCCAAAATGGAGTTAGTAAATAATAAAAACCAACTAACCATTATATTCGACAAAGCCTTAAAAGACAAAAAAATACAAATAGAACCATATAGAAACAAACCAGATATTGATCAAAGCAAGAAAAAAGGAGGTTATGATTATATTAAAAGTACCAGTATAAAAGAAAAGGACACTCCTAAAATAGCTAAATTAGATACGACAAAATTATGGATTGAATCTTTTAGTGATAATAGTAGAGAAAAGGAAAAAGAGTTTTTGAAAGGTAGTTTTTTTAAGATGAAGGCTACTTTGTGTAAAATTGACGAATTATATTTTTTTAAAAAATATGACGAAAAATTTTCTTCTAATAAGTTAAGTGAATCTAATAAAACAAGTCTAGTAAAAATTTTCAATGCAATAAGTGATTATTATTTTTCAGAAAAACGATGTTGTAATTTAAAATATATAGCATATATGTTGGCAACAGTAAAACACGAAACTGCCAATACGTTTAATCCGATATCTGAATATGGAGGAAAAAAGTATTTTGAAAGAATGTATGATCCTGTACTTGGAAAAAGTGAAAGTAGAAAGAAGATGGCAAAAGCAAATGGAAATACAAAAAAAGGAGATGGTGTCAAGTATAAAGGAAGAGGATTTGTACAACTTACTTGGTATAATAATTATAAAAAAATGCAAGATAAATTTGGTATAAATTTGACTAAATTTCCTGAAAAGGCTTTAGAGCATAGTTTGGCTATCAAAATAATGATATACGGTAGTGAAGAAGGAATATTTACAGGTAAAAAACTAAGTGATTATTTAAATGATAAAAAAACAGACTACTATAATGCTAGGCGAGCTATTAATGGTACTGATAAAGCATCTTCCATTGAAAATTATGCAAAAAAAATAGAGAAATGCTTAAAAATAGTAAAAGACATATAATAAAAACGATATATTTAATAGGATTACTTCTTTTGTTTTTCTCATGTGAAGAGAAAAAGAAATATAAAAATGACTTAATA
>WFMU01000468.1 GCA_015488935.1 Flavobacteriaceae bacterium
ATATTATTTGAATCTAAGTTTATTAAATTAAAAACCAAGTTTGCACTCATAAAAAGTAGCGCATAAATATAACATCAATGAATTTCTTTAAACGAAATATTTTTAAATCCATAAGCACAGGATATTTGGTGTTTTTAGCAACAAACATCATTGCTTTAATCCTAACACCGTACATTTTAAAATATGTAGAAAAAGAAGAATTTGGCTTGTATATTTTATGTATCGACTTATTTACATGGATTGGTTTTTTACAATTTGGAACAGCAAAAGTTTTAGGACCATTAGTTGCTATTGAAAGAACCAAAAAGAATGAAAAGCGAATTGTAACCTTATTTAATTCGTCTTTTATATTTCAGTTGCTTATGGCAATATTAATTATTCCACTATTTTATTTTATAGCAGATTATAGTGCAAGTAATGACAACAGCATACATGTAAATAAAAGCCTTCTTTTTATTTTGTTTGCAGTAGCATCTGGAATTCAAGTATTAAAACAACAATTATCAGAAATGTTAATTGCTGCAAAACAGATGCATATAGATAATGTGTTAAACTTAATATTTACCATACTTCGATTTGTATTAGTATTGCTATTAATTCCATTTTATGGAATAACAACAGTTTTTGGAATTTATTTATTAATTGCAGTAATCAATTTTATAGTTGCATATATTCGTACAAAAAAAGTATATCCATTTTTAGATATAAAATTTAACTTATTTGATTTTAAAACATTTAAAACCTTACTTTCTGACGGAATATACTTCTCTCTTGGCAGTTTGGCAACCATCCTAATCTTAAAATTCGACAACTTTTTTTTAAGTAGAGCCTTAGGTTTAGAATTTGTATCCAAACTTTACATATCCATTCGATTAATTTTAATTGGGCAAAAAATAATTGAAATTCTATTCAATAATTTTAGACCATATATTGCTAGTTTTCACGGAACTAAAGACAACAAAAAAATAGTGCAATTTTTTCATTTAGGCAGCAAACTAAATTTTGTAATGGCTATTTTAGGAATTAGTTTTATTTTATTGATAAACAAAAGTTTTATCCGTTGGTGGGTTGGCGAATCCTTTTATTTGGGTGACGATATTGTTATTTTATATGCCATGTTTTATCTGACTTATATTTTATCGCAACCTGTACGAATTATTATGGTATCAACATTAACAAAAATAAAAAATGCATCCATCGCAAGATTTATAGAAGGAATACTCCGAGTAATTATTATTTATACACTTTTTACCTATACAGGAATTAAAATATTGCCTATAAGCTCCTTTATACTAACTGCAATGTTTCAATACCTATATATTACCTATTTAGTTTCAAAAACAAACCATTGGCAAATAAAAAAAGAATTAATTCGCAGCATTGTATTTCTATTGTTGCCAATCGCCGTAACTTTAAGTACCTTTGTAGTTGATACAAAAGTAATTTTATGGACATTTGCACTAGGTGCAATACTAATTAGCGTTGCAATTATATACAGTCAAAAATCGTACATAATAACATTTGTAAATAGCATTAAAAAAAAACGAAGTGAGTAATAAAATCATTTATGCAATCATTCCTGCAAGAGCTGGTTCTAAAGGAATAAAAGATAAAAATATTAAACCCTTAGACGGGAAACCGCTTATTTCCTATGCCATAAATTTCGCGAAAGCTTTAGATGTAGATAAAATAATTTGCTCTACAAATTCTACAAAATACGCAGAAATAGCTAAGGAATTAGGTGCAGAAGTTCCCTTTTTAAGAAGTGACGAAGCTGCTGGAGATACCGCAATGGAACAAGATATTCTAAAAGATTTATACCAAAAATTTAAAGCGCATAATATACCGCAACCAGATTATTTAGTTTGGCTAAGACCAACGTTTATTTTTAGAGATTTAGCTTCCGTAAAAAAATGTATTGAAGTTTTAGATGGCAATGCAAACTTAAGCAGCGCAAGAACCGTTTGCGAAACCGAATGTCGCCTATATACTATTGACGACAATAATATCTTAAAAACCGATTTTAATGACCATAATAAATCCATGATTCGAAGACAAGATATTGGCAAAAAATTTAAAGTGTATAGTACCGATGTTATTCGCGCTGATAAATTAGACACTTCGGATGATTTTTTAGGAAGAAATGTGTATGGTGTGGAAGTAAATAAAATTTGTGGATACGATATTGATGACGAAATTGATTTTAGCATTGTAGAATCTTTAGTAAAATATAATAAAACCTTAGTAGATGCCTATTTGTTCTGATATCCAAAAAATAATTGAAAATAATCTAGACGAAATTCTAGCCTTACGAAATACAAAACAATTAAAAGAAGACAATAGTTTTGTGTCTAAAGGAGATTTGCTTTGCGAAAAACTTGTAAAAGATTATCTAGCAGCATTGCCTGAAGACATTTACCTTATTTCGGAAGAAAAAAATAACGATGATTTTAATTTTAAAACACATCCAAAAGTAGTGGTTATCGATCCAATTGATGGTACCGAAAATTTTGTATCTGGTTTAAAGGAATGGGGAATCGGTGTTTCGATTTATGAAAATGAAAAACACATCGAATCCATGATAGGATTGCCAGAATTAGGATTATACATAAAAACAGGCGATAAATTTCCAGAATTTGAATCGCGAATTTATGGCATCTCTAGTTCCTTGCTAAAAGAAGATTTGTTAAATTTAGAAGAAGGATTTGAATATCGAATTATAGGATGTAGCATGTATAACATGTACAATGTTATTACAGGCTCGTTTGCTATGTTTCAAAATCCAAAAGGAGCAAACGCTTGGGATATTTTACCAGGTTTAAACCTAGCCTTAGAAAATGGTTGTCAAATAGAAGTAGAAAATAAAAAATATAATGGAGAATTTTTATACCCAAATAAAAAATATCGTTTCAAAGTCAAGCACTAATAAAATTGCAATTATTGGTAAAGGACCGAGTATTTCTAAACTAAATTTAGACATACTTAAAAAAGACTATATTATTATTAATTTGAATGATTCTGAGCGAATTATTGCAGGTGAATTTGCTATTTTACACCGTGCATGGTCATACCAAAGTGTAAAAGACAACGGTTTTAAAAGTGCACATTATATTTCGGATATTGCATTTAGTAATGGCAAAAATACCGTTGTAAAATACAAACCAGATACTTACGATAGTATTGAACAAACTTTAAAACGATTTGATAATTCCGAAATTTACATTACCGATTTCTTATTTATTACAGCCATAAAATTAGCTATGGAAATAGCCAAAGTGCTCGATAAAAAAATGACATTATACTTTTTAGGTTTTGATTTTAGTCTTGGAAAAACAAGTAATTCCATTATAGAAAATGACTATGCTGTAATGGATGAACTCAATTTTAAAAAGGTTTTTCTAAAAACACAAGAAGAATATTTTATAGCATCAAAAAAGTATTTTGCAAAAAATGACAAGCATATTGAAATCATTCACGTGGGTGAAAAAAGTTATAGCGACTTAAGTATTGAAAGCTTTAATAACCAAGAATTAATTGCAAAAATAGCTTTTAGCGAAATACCAGCAAATTTTAATACCATATTGTATAACGAACTATTAAACGAAGTAAAAACAAATGGAAAAACACTTATTGTTGCCGAACTTACCAACAATCACCTTGGTGATGTAGATCGTTTAAAAGAAATGGTACGTTTATCTAAAAAGGCTGGAGCCGATTTAATAAAAGTTCAAAAGAGGAATGTAGAAACTTTTTACAATCAAGAAGAACTGGCAAGTGAGTATGATTCACCTTATGGAAAAACATTGCGAGACTACAGAACAGCAGTAGAACTAGACGATGCTATGTTCGAAATTTTAGCCATAGCATGTTACAAAAATAAAATAGCATGGTTTGCTTCTATTCTCGATGAAGAATCGTTACATTTTATTGCTAAATACGACTGTCCGTTATTAAAAATACCATCGACCATATCTAACCATCGTAATTACATTCAAAAATTTGCACAAACCTATACTGGCGATGTAGTTGTTTCAACAGGATTTACAGATAGTAGCTACGAAAAATTTATTCTAAATTTATTTAAGGATAGTAATAAAACCTTATGGTTATTGCAATGCACATCGAGCTATCCTGCACCTGCAGATGCGTGTCAAATAAGCGTTGTTAGGCATTATCACGATTTACACAAAAGCAAATATCCAAATGTATTGGCAGGATATTCTAGTCATGATATTGGTTCTTTAGGCTGTATGATGGCAGTAGCGTCTGGTGCAAAAATGGTAGAAAAACACGTAAAACTAGGCAATGTAGCATGGGTACATTTTGATGGTGTAGCCTTAGATTTATATCACGATAATTTTAAAAAATTCGTTTCGGATGTACGCAAAGCACAAATTATGTGTGGTTCCGAAATAAAAACCATCCATCAAAACGAACACCATAAATACAAACCAAACGAAACACATAATTAATGATTAATAGATTACGTAATTATATTAGAATTATAAAGGCAAAACAATATGTTACCAAACTATATCAAAAAGCCAAAATAGGAGCTAATTTTTGTACATCACCAATGTATTCAAATCGCCTACTACATCTTTATTTTAACGTAAAAATTAAAAATAATTCAAAAAAAGAAAAGGCAATTACTATTGGTGATAATTGCAATATTTCATGTTCTATGACTACAAATCAAGATGGAAAGATTAACCTCGGAAATTTTGTATATATGAATAGTGGTTGTACATTAAATATTAGTAACCATCTTAGTATTGGTAATAATGTTTTATTTGGACCAAATGTTAAAATTTGGGATTCTAGTAACCATCCATTAGATGCTCATAAAAGATTTAAACAAACCCTAAAAATACCAAATCAAAAATCTTTAAACTCATTTTATATTGGAGGTGGTAATATTATTATAAAAGATAATGTATGGGTTGGTATGGATGCCCTTATTTTAGGTAATGTAACCATTGGAGAGAATGCTGTTATTGCTGCAAGAAGTGTTGTTACAAAGAATGTTGAGGCAAATTGCCTTTATGCAGGTATTCCAGCGAAAAAAATTAAAGAGATATGAAACAAAACCTCGCCATCCTATTAGAATTTGGATACCACGAAATAAAAAAATACATTCCTAGTGGTTTTGCTAAAAAACTCAGTAAGAAATACAATATCTATTGGTTTGCTATAGATAAACAAAACAAAAAATTTCACAACTACTTTAGCACTGTTGGCACACAACTCATTTATATAGATGAAAGTTTATTACCTACACCAAACAAAGCAGTGGAATATAGAAATCAAAGTATTCGCTGTGCATGGATGCAAAACAAAAAAGTAGGACAATTTCATAATTATAAAAAAGTAGGTACAAGTACGCTTAAAACCAAACTACTTGGTAATAGTATCCTAAAATCGTACTACGAAAAAAAAACCTTGCAATTTATTGCAAATAACTATGCGAGTAGTTACTTAAAAAATCAATTTCAGCAATACAAAATAGATAGTTTACTATTTACATCCTACAATTCTAACTTTGTAAAATCGGCAGTAATTACAGCACAGCAAATGGCTTTAAAAACTTGGTATTTGGTTAATAGTTGGAAAGATTTATATACCAATAATTTTGTACCGTTTAACAAACTAACTGCTTTATTTGTATGGTCGCAACAAATGCAGAAAGATTATTTATATCATTGTAACTATTTAAAGCAAACACCGTTTTATAATACAGGAAATCCAACCTTTGATGCCTTGTTAGATTACCAACCAAAACAGCCACTCGCCTACTATTCTAAGAAATATAACTTTAATCCAAAAGCAAAAATTGGCTATTATACCATGATGCCACCAGGATTGGTAAACGATGAAATAGAAACCATCAACTTAACCGCAGATTACCTATTAAAATTATATCCAAAAGAAACATTGGTGCTTTTTGTGCGAAGAAATCCAAATCACGATAAAGAAGCATTTAAAGATTTAGTATTACCAGAAAACATTGTTTTAACGGAGCATTTTACTACCTACGATAAAGAAAAAGACCTTATTGTACAAACCGAAGAAGGAGAACAAGAATGGTTGGATTTACTACATTATACACACTTTAATTTAAGTGTTCCCTCAACGGTAACTTTAGAATTTTTAATCTTAAATAAACCCGTTTTAAACATTGCTTATGGTCCAAAAGGAAAAGTAGATAATAGAATAAGTCAGCATTTTAAAGCTGGATTTTACCAGCCATTATTCAAAAATAACAAGTTGGTAAAGCAAATAAATAGTGTGAATGATATAAGTTTTCCAATAAATAATATCTTTGACACCAAATTAGAGGCTGTTAATAACGATACAGAGAAAGCAGCAGATAAAATAGTCAATCTTCTTAATTAATATGAAAATATTATTTACATGTAATGAATTTCCTCCATATCCAAACGGAGGTTTTGGAACTTTTGTAAAAGAGATTGCAAAAGAATTAACTAGGCAAAAACACCAAGTATTTGTCTATGGTATTTATCCTATTTCCAAACGAAAAACAACCGTTACAGATGGTATTACTTTTATTGAAGACCCAATTAATGGAAAAGGATATTTAGGAAGTTTATTGCAACTTTACAATTTTGGCAAAGCTGTAAATAAAATTATTAAAAAACACCAAATAGATATTGTAGAAACAGACGATACTAAAGGATGGTTTTTATTTATAAACAAAGCCAAGTTGTTTGTACGATTACATTCATCTAACCTCTATTTTAAAAAAAACAGAGGAAGATTCATCGCTTTAATAGAACATGTTGCATTTCAGATAAAAAAACCAAGAATTATTGCAGTAAGTCAATTTATTTTAGAGGAATTTAACAAAAAATTTAACGCAAATGGCAAAATTAAAAACATAGCGATAATTCCAAATGGTATTATGCTAACAGATACAAATCTAAAGACAAAAAAGAAAAAATCTATTGTATTTGCAGGTACCATAAAACCAATGAAAGGTGTAAATTACCTTATCGATGCCTTTATACAAAGTGGACTTCAGCAAGAATATACTTTAGATTTGTATGGGAAAGACACCAATGTACGAGGCAAATCATACAGCAATCAATTATTAAATAAAACAACACAAATACAAGAATTAGTTGCTGCCAAAACGATTAATTACCATGGAATAAAAACGAAAAAAGAAATACTTACAAAATTTAATGAAGCAGAAATATGTGTTTTTCCTTCCGAATTTGAAAGTTTTGGATTGGTAGTCATCGAGGCTATGAGCGTTGGTGCTATTGTAATATACACCAATCAAGGAGCCGCAAAAGAAATTGTAACAGACAATAGTGATGCTTTTTTAGTTCCAATAAAAAACAGTAAAGCAATAGCGAAAAAACTACAGTTTATCACAAAAATGGATAAAAAAGCAAAAGAGAACATTAGAGAGAATGCAAAGAAAAGAGCACAACAATTTTCCATTGCTTCCTGTGCTACACAAAGTCTTAATTTTTACAATATACAAAATGATTAGTGTTGTAATAACTACATATAACAGACCAAAAAAGTGTTTGGAATTAGTTGCTTTAATAAGAAAGGAAACCAATAATATACCAATTATTATAGTGGATTCTGGCGATAATAAATTTGTAAATACAGAAAATCATCCAAATGTAAAAATTGTAATTTCTAAACATAAAAACCAGCCTTTTCAACGATTTTTAGGATATGCAAATGTAAAAACAGATTGGATTTTATATCTAGATGACGATATGGAACCTTTGGACGATACTTTTAAAATTTTAGAAAATTTAATTCACGAAAAAGGGGAACAATTTGGTTTATTTGCATTAAAATTTTTAGACAAACACCAAAATTCCTTTTTAAAAGCACAAAAAAAATCTGTTTTAAAAACTTCAAAAATAGTTGCTTTTCTTAGAGCTTTTTCTGGATACCCTATTTTGCCCGAAGGTATTTATGGGAAAAATGGGATTAGAGGGACACAGCCAAAACATGGAGGACAAACTTTTTATACAAGTGGCGGTGCATTTATAGTAAAAAAAGAATATTTGTATAAAAATTTTAATATGCAACTCTTCGATTTATTTGAAAAAAGACACGGAATGGGTGAAGATGCAATTCTTGGCTATACTATATCTAAACAAACCAAATTATACTATTATCCAAAGCAGTTATTTTGGCATAACGACCAAGCAAACAGTGTATATACAAGAAACGATAAACAATTTCATAAAATAGTAGCCTTTTCAAGATTATATTTAAACCAAGAATTGGCACGACTTAATAATAAATCCATATTTTTGGCACGATTATCTTACCTTTGGTTTGCAAATTGGCGAATTTTCGGATTGTGTGTAAACCTTGTGTTAAGACCATCTAACGTAAACTGGAATCGTATAAAAGGCTATATTACAGGTGTTTTTATGACATTTGGATTTCGTTTTAAAAGCAAACTAGAAAACAATTCGTATTGGCAAAATGAATTAAACCAATAAATGCAGATACAAAATCAAAATAACATTCCTTCTTTTAACAACAAGTTACTACAAACTTGGTTGAATATCATGGTATTTTTTCTTGCATTTCCAAGTATTTATATTTTACAAAATAGTATATATTTTTATGCCTTTTTAATGGTATTATTTATCACAAAAAAAATCACAGGACATTATTTTATAAAAAACAGTTTTACTAGTATTATATTCGTTTTATTTATTAGCGGAACTGTTTCTAGTGTCTTACATCCAACGCTTAAGTTTGATCCAGGTTTTTTAGAAAAATTCAATATGGTAGTACATTATGCCTATTGGCTCGCTATTGGTGCATACTTTGCAAGTTGGTTAAAATATTTGAATATCTACTTGTTAGTGAAGTGGATTTCTATAGGTTTTTTGGCACAAGTACTTGCTTATTATTTTTTAAATACCAAAATTGATTTGTTTGTTATTAAAATTGTGCCAGGAATTTCTAGAAATGGCTTTGTGTTTAATACCATCTGTTTTTCTGGTTTTCTTTTATTTTTTTTACTTCAAAAATTTGGAAAAATAGGTTTAAGTCTTGGAAGTCTATTTGTATTAGTTGCACTTATTTTTACAAATGGTAGAGCTGGTGCTTCTATCGGATTCATTATTTTAATTCTGTCTTTATCTGTTGTAAATCCATTGTTGCAGTATATTGCTAAATTTAGTATCGTAAGTCTATTACTCATATTTATGCTAACTGGCTTTAGTACGGAAAGACTTTATAATATAGGAAATAAAATAGCTCCGTATATTGAAAATATCAATCCACGGTTTTCAGAATTCTTACAAGGAGAAGGTGAAGGTGATTTATCTTTTGATAAATCTTGGCTTCTACGAAAATTAATGGTGGATAAATCGTTTGATATTTTAAAAAAACGACCACTATTTGGTATTGGTTTTGGTAATTTTTCTAAATACGATTCCGATTTGTCCACATTTTACCAATACGAAAGGTTGCAATATTTAGATGGTGATTACATAAATACAAGGTCGGCACATAATTCTTATGCAGGTTTTGCTGCAGAAACAGGAATTATAGGTTTTACACTATTATTACTACTTTTTGTGCCACAACTATTCTGGTTCTTAAAAACTTATTGGTTAGGAAATAATACTATTTATTTTATAATTACCGTTTCTTTTATTGGCGCACTAATTCACATGTACACTATCGCTTCTATTACTGGAGCAAATATTTGGTTTTTATTAGGTATAATTTACTGTCTCTTATACACATCTCCG
>WFMU01000469.1 GCA_015488935.1 Flavobacteriaceae bacterium
CCGTTGGTACATTTGATGGTGTACATATTGGACATCAAAAAATAATAAAAAAAATAGTTTCTAATAAAAAAGAAACCAATTCGGTATTACTTACTTTTTTTCCACATCCAAGAAAAGTGTTGCAAGACGGAACCGTATTAAAATTACTAAATACTTTAGACGAAAAAATTATTCTACTAGAAAAAGCAGGTATAGATTGTTTAATTATAGAACCTTTTACAAAAGAGTTTGCAAAACAAACAGCCTTAGATTTTGTTCGTAATGTTTTGGTAAAAAAATTAAATACCAAAAAATTAGTAATTGGTTACGACCACCGCTTTGGAAAAAATAGAGAAGGTAGTTTTGAAGAATTACAAGAATATGGTAAACTTTTTGGGTTTAAAGTAAAAGAAATTTCTGCCAAAGAAATAGAAAGTGTTAATGTGAGTTCTACAAAAATTAGAAAAGCACTCGAAATTGGAGCTATTGAAACAGCAAATAAATATTTAGGCTATGCTTATTATATTACAGGAAAAGTAGTTCGAGGTCAAGGGCTTGGAAACAAATGGAATTATCCTACAATAAATATTAAAATTGCAGAAAATTCTAAATTAATTCCTAAAAATGGTGTTTACGTTGTTTGTGCAAAGTTAAAAACAAAACAATTTTTTGGTATTATGAACATTGGTGTTAGACCAACTGTAAATGGAAAAAATAGAACGATTGAAGTCCATTTATTAGATTTTAAAGCAGATGTTTATGGCGATGATATTCAAATTTGTATTCTAAAACGCTTACGCGAAGAACAAAAATTCCCATCAATAGACGCACTTGTAGCACAAATAAAAAACGATGAAAAAAAAGCTCGAATATTTCTTAAAACACTAAAAACCTGAGGCAACTTCTAAAATAAACATTATAATTTTTAATAAACCCAAATTTTGTCTTAAAATCTCGAGATTGCATTTTGAATTTTAACTATCTTTGTTTCCTTAAATTTAAAGAAAATGTTACAAGTATCGTTTATTAAAGAAAATAAGAAAGAAGTTTTAAGAGGATTAGCAGTTCGAAATTTTGCAGATGCTGAGAAAATAATTACAACTATTATTGCAACTGATGAAACTAGAAAAGCAATCCAAACCGAATTAGATAATACACTTGCCGAAGCCAATAAACTAGCCAAAGAAATTGGTGGTTTATTTAAATCTGGAAAAGCAGCAGAAGCAACTATTTTAAAAGAAAAATCGGGAACTTTAAAAACTTTATCTAACGATTTAAAAGATAAATTAGCAGAAACAAATTCTGCTTTAAACGAATTGTTATATCAAGTACCTAATATTCCAAATATATTAGTACCATCTGGTGATAGCGAAGACGATAATGAAACAACTTTCCAAGAAGGAGAAATTCCTAAATTACACGAAGGTGCATTGCCACATTGGGAATTGGCAAAAAAATACGACATCATTGACTTTGAACTTGGAAATAAAATTACTGGTGCTGGATTTCCTGTATATAAAGGTAAAGGTGCTCGATTACAACGTGCACTAATCAATTATTTTTTAGATAAAAATACAAGTGCTGGTTACCACGAAGTACAAGTGCCACATTTTGTAAATGAAGCTTCTGCTTATGGTACAGGTCAATTGCCAGATAAAGAAGGACAAATGTATCACGATGCAAAAGATAATTTATACCTAATACCAACTGCCGAAGTACCAGTAACCAATATCTTTAGAAATGTAATTTTAAAAGAAGAAGATTTTCCTATTTGTAAAACTGCATATACACCTTGTTTTCGAAGAGAAGCAGGTTCTTATGGCGCACATGTTCGTGGGTTAAATCGCCTACATCAATTTGATAAAGTAGAAATAGTTCGTATAGAACACCCAGATAAATCTTATGAAGCCTTAGATGATATGGTAGATCATGTAACCGAAATATTACGCGAACTCAAACTACCTTTCCGTATCTTACGCCTTTGCGGTGGCGATATTGGATTTACGTCTGCACTAACTTATGATTTTGAAGTGTTTTCTACAGCACAAGATAGATGGCTAGAAATTAGCTCGGTTTCTAATTTTGAAACCTTCCAAGCAAATCGTTTAAAACTACGCTATAAAAATAGCGATGGCAAAACAGTTCTTGCACATACACTTAATGGAAGTTCTTTAGCTCTACCAAGAGTATTGGCTGGAATTTTAGAAAATTACCAAACACCAAAAGGTATTAAAATTCCAGATGTTTTAGTTCCTTATTGTGGATTTTCTTGGATTGATTAATACCAACTAAATTTTGAAATGCGATCATTGTTGTCTGGCAAAAGACATGCGACCGCTTTGCTTTTAGATATTAGATACAAGACAAATATATGCGTTATTATGCCCAGCTTGAGGTTAGATGTTGGGTTTTGAATTAGTACAAAACGGTCAACACTAATTGGGGAAGTTCAAGATTTATAAGTAGAACTGTTTTGCCAAAACAGTTTTACCAAAACAGCATTACTCATTATAAAAGTTACAATTATTTTTAGTAAAAGTAAGATGTTATTTTATAAAATTGGCATAACATTTATCTCTTATAGTATTAAAAATTAGGACTTAAATTAAACTTTTTATAAAAATCATTTAAGTAGTTTACAACTTCTTCTTCTGTATCAAATAACTGTATTAAGTCTAAATCTTTTGGACTAATTGTAGCAAATTCTTTTAATAAGGTAGTTTTAATCCAGTCAAATAATCCAGCCCAAAATTCTCTACCAACTAAAATAATTGGAAATTTTCCAATCTTTTTTGTTTGAATTAATGTTATGGCTTCAAATAATTCATCTAAAGTTCCAAAACCACCAGGCATTACCACAAAACCTTGCGAATATTTTACAAACATTACTTTCCGAACAAAAAAGTAATCAAAATCTAAACTTTTATCACTATCTATATATGGATTATCGTGTTGTTCAAAGGGCAATTCAATATTTAAACCTACCGAAACACCTTTTCCTCTATGTGCTCCTTTATTACCAGCTTCCATAATTCCAGGACCACCACCAGTAATAACACCATAACCATTTTGTGTAAGATGGTAACCTATACTTTCTGCAAGTTTGTAATATTTATCTTCTGGTTTTGTTCTTGCAGAGCCAAAAATACTTACACAAGGACCAACTCTACTCAATCGCTCGTAGCCTTCTACAAATTCGGACATAATTTTAAATATTGCCCAAGAATCGTTGGTTTTAATTTCATTCCAAGTTTTTTGTTTTAAC
>WFMU01000470.1 GCA_015488935.1 Flavobacteriaceae bacterium
AGTAAAGATTAGGAGAAAATTATACGTAAATCTGTTTTGGCAAAACGGGTTTACTATTTTAACCAAAACAAATAAATTATATGCTGTAAAGTTGTTTTACCAAAACAACTTTACAATATTTACCAAAACAACTTTACGATTTTTGACAAAATAACTTCAACTAACTAATGAAAAAATACATACCATACCTTATTGCAATACTTACATTTGTAGTTGTTTCAGTTGCATATTTTAGTCCTGTTTTAGAAGGCAAACAAATATTACAAAGCGACATTGTACAATTTAAAGGCTCTGCTAGAGAAATTGCAGATTATAGAGCAAAAAATCATAAAGAACCATACTGGACAAATACTTCGTTTAGTGGGATGCCAGCCTACAATGTTAGTGCGCTTTATCCAAATAACTACATTGGCAAACTAGATAGCTTATTGCGTTTTTTACCAAGACCTGCCGATTATCTGTTTTTATACTTTTTTGGTTTTTTTGTACTTCTTTCTATTTTTAAAGTCGAATGGAAACTTGCAATTTTAGGAGCACTCACCTTTGGATTTTCTACTTATTTTATTATTATTTTAGGAGTTGGACACAATGCAAAAGCACATGCAATTGCCTATTTTCCTTTGGTTTTAGCTGGAATTATTTCCGTTTTTAAACGAAATTATTTATTTGGTTTTACACTTACCGCTTTAGCAATGGCATTAGAAATTAATGCAGGACATCCACAAATGACCTATTACCTACTTTTTATGGTAATGCTACTTGGCTTGGTATATTTAATTACTGCCATACAGCAAAAAACTACGAAAAATTTTATAAAAAGTATCGGTATTTTAATTGTTGCAGTTGCCTTAGGAATTGGTATGAATGCCACTAGCCTACTCGCTACAAAACATTATGCAAAAGACAGTACACGAAGTAAAAGCGAACTAACTATTAATCCAGATGGCTCAAAAAAAGAAGTTACCACTGGCTTAGAAAAAGAATATATTACAAGTTACAGCTACGGAATTTTAGAAACTTTTAATCTGTTTATTCCACGTTTTATGGGTGGAGGAAGCAGCGAAAATATCGGTGAAAATTCACATACTTACGATTTTCTAAATAAAGCTGCAGGACATAATCAAGCAAAAAGTTTTGTAGAAAATGTACCTACATATTGGGGGAAACAACCATTTGTTGGCGCACCTGCCTATATCGGTGCAATTAGCATTTTTCTGTTTTTTCTTGGTGTTTTTTTGGTAAATAACACCTATAAAAAATGGCTCGTTGCAGCAACCATATTTTCACTTTTACTAAGTTATGGCAAAAACATGGCATTTATAACAGATTTCTTTATCAATTATGTACCAATGTACAATAAATTTAGAGCCATAACATCCATTCAAGTAATTGCAGAATTAGCCATTCCACTACTTGGAATTTTAGGTTTAAAACACTTTTTTGATACCAATATTTCATACGACAAAAAATGGAAAGCCTTAAAATTAGCAACTTATACCGTTGCTGGAATAGCCTTATTTTTTACCGTATTTGGACAATTTATTTTTGAATTTAACGGACAAAATGATAGACAACTCGATAAAATGATTGTTGGTTTATCAGATGCAATCATTGCAGATAGAAAATCGCTATTATTTATAGATAGCCTCCGAACTTTACTCTTGGTTCTCGCTTCCGCAGGATTACTTTGGGCTTATTTAAAAAAGAAACTAGATACAACAAAAATAATTATTGCTTTAACAATCCTAGTTTTATTTGACCTAATTAGTGTGGATAAACGCTACGTAAATAACAATAATTTTGTAGATGCAATAAAAGTAGAAAAACCATTTATAGCCTCTAAAATAGATAAAGAAATTTTAAAAGATAAAGGCCACTATAGAGTAATTAATTTTACTGGAAATCCAATGAATGAAGGACGAACTTCTTACTTTCATAATTCCATTGGAGGCTATCATGCAGCAAAACCAAGACGTTATCAAGAATTGTTTGACTTTCAAATTGCCGCTAAAATGAACGAAGAAACTTTAAATATGCTCAATGCAAAATATATTATTTTTCCAGATAAAAAAGGCAATGAAACTTTCCAAAAAAACACGGAAGCAAACGGAAATGTATGGTTTGTAAATAAAATAAAATTTGTAAATTCTGCAAACGAAGAAATTAAAACACTCGATAAATTAAAAACAAAAACCGAAGCCGTAATAAACAAAAAATTCGCAAAAAACATAAAAGAAAACTACCCTAAAGATAGTACTGCAATTATAAAACTAACCAAAATGGAGACTACTAAATTTACCTATAATAGTTTTAGTAAGCAAACACAATTTGCCGTTTTCTCCGAAACATTTTTTGACGATTGGGTTGCATTTATCGATGGTACCAAAACGCCAATTATACGTGTAAATTATGTACTACGTGGTTTAGAAATCCCGAAAGGAAAACACAAAATTGTTTTTGAATTTCAACCAACTATTGTAAAAAAAGGAAATATATTTACCGTTATTTCCTATATATTAATGTTACTAATCCCTCTTGGATGGTGGTTTTTTAAAAATAGGAAATAATAATACCAAATAAATCTAACAATAAAATATGGAAAACGTTAATTGCAGTACAGAAAAACCAACATCGTGTAGCATAACAGATAAAGGCTGTAGAATTTCCAACAACAAAGAAAATTTAGGCGAATACTGGTGCACCATGTACACCGATGCCGACATTACCAAACTAGGTTGGTACGAAGCAGAATCTACACCAAGTTTGGAACTGATAAATAAAACAAATGCAAAAAAAGACGCTGCTATTTTTAATGTTGGCGCAGGTGCTACAACCCTAATTGACGATTTATTAAAACAAGGCTATTCCAACTTAATTGCAAACGACATTAGTAGTTGTGCGCTGCATAAAATTAAAACTAGAATAGGCAACGCAAAAGATACAGTACAATGGATTGTGGACGATTTGGTTAATCCAACCGAACTCCAAAATTTACCGCAAATAGATATTTGGAACGACAGAGCCGTACTACATTTTTTTACCGAAGAAAAAGACCAAAAAACCTATTTTAACTTGCTAAAACAAAAAGTAAAACCAAATGGTTTTGTAATTTTAGCAGCATTCAATTTAGAAGGTGCAACAAGCTGTTCTGGCTTACCAGTAAAACGTTACAATGCACAAATGTTACAAGAAAAATTAGGAAATAATTTTCAATTACTTCAAGCATTTAATCACGATTACACCATGCCAAATGGCGATATTCGCAAGTACATTTACACCTTATTTCAAAAAAATAATACGAACCTAAAATAAAAAATTATGTAAATGGTAAAAACCATTCCATACATACAAACAGGCTATTTTTCAAAAACAGCAACCGATTATTTGGCGCAGGTCGAACAATTAAAAGACTACTATAATCTATTTCCGAATTTAGCAAATTTTAAAGCACAAATTGCAGAAAAATCAAAGCAGCAATGCAATAGAAAAATACTAGTAAGCACATTAAAAAAACAGTATAAAAATTTGCCTATTTCGCCTAAAACAAAGCAAAACATAGACTTATTACTGCAAGAAAACACCTTTACCATTACCACAGGTCACCAGCTAAATCTGTTTACAGGACCTTTGTATTTTTTGTATAAAATCATTTCTACCATCAATCTTTGCGAAACGTTAAAAACCACCCATCCAAAGCAAAATTTTGTACCTATTTACTGGATGGCAACCGAAGATCATGACTTTGAAGAAATTCAGTATTTTAATTCAAAAAACCATAAAATAGTTTGGAATAGAGCTAGTTCTGGCGCAGTTGGCAGACTAAAAACCAACGATTTAAACACCGTTTTAGAACAAATAACCAAGATATTTGGCACTTCTAAAAATGCAGAGCGATTGGTAAAACTTTTTAAAAACAGTTACCTGGAGTGCTCTAACCTTGCCGAGGCAACACGCTCTTTAACTAACGAATTATTTGCAAGTTACGGACTTGTAATTTTAGATGCAGACAACAGCGATTTAAAGCGTGAATTTATACCTTTTGCCCAAAAAGAATTATTGCAACAAACAGCCTTTAACGAAGTAAAGAAAACAAATACCTCTTTTGGAAAAAATTATAAAATACAAGTAAATCCAAGAGAAATAAATCTGTTTTATTTAACCGATAATTTACGAGAACGTATTCTTTTTGAAGAAGATATTTACAAAGTAAACCATACAAGCATCCAATTTACCAAAGAAGAAATACTTACCGAATTAGAAAAATATCCAGAACGATTTTCGCCAAATGTTATCATGCGACCCTTATACCAAGAAGTAATTTTACCAAATCTCTGCTATATTGGTGGCGGTGGCGAACTAGCATATTGGCTCGAACTAAAAGCATATTTTAATAAAATGAATGTTGTTTTTCCAATATTGATACTTCGTAATTCTGCCGTAATTCTGAGCGAAAAACAAGCCGAAAAACTACAAAAATTAAATATTACTACAGAAGAAATCTTCTTAAAGCAACACAAGCTAATATCAAAAAAAGTAAAAGAAAAATCTAACTTACAATTAGATTTTAGCAAACAAAAAGCAGTTTTAAAAAAACAGTTTACAGACTTAAAAGCAATCGCAACAAAAACAGATAAATCGTTTATTGGTGCAGTTAACGCACAAGAAAAAAAGCAACAAAACGGACTTAAAAACCTAGAAAAACGTTTACTAAAAGCCGAAAAAAGAAAATTAAACGATATGGTAAATCGCATTACAGAAATACAAAACCAACTATTTCCAAAGTACAGTTTGCAAGAACGTTATACCAATTTTTCGGAAATGTATTTGGAATATGGCGAACAACTAATTCCGAAACTAAAAGAAAATTTAAAACCTTTGGATTTAGAATTTTCTATTTTAACATTTTAAGATGTACAAAAAATCACAGTACGATACCAAATCAACACCTCTAAAAAGGATATTCGACTTTTATATTTTTAGCAATATACATGTTGCTTTGGCTACTTTTTGTTTGGTAAAAATAACTTTAGTCTCTATTGGTATTTCAGAAAACAATACCGCTTGGTTTGTATTTTTTTCTACTTTACTTTCTTATAATATCATTCGTTTTTTACGCTTAGAAACCATAAAAAGTTGGTATTATATCTGGATTTCAAAAAATAAAAAAGCCCTATATTTTTTAAGTTTGCTCAGTTTTTTTTGGTTAATTTATTTTAGTTTTCAACTGCGATTAAAAGCTATTTTAGTACTAATACCTTTTACTATGGCAACCACTTTTTATGTGTTTCCAATTAAGAAACTATCCCTTCGCAATGTAGCTGGACTCAAATTATTTTTAATTGCATTTTCTTGGGCAGGAATTACCGTTATTTTTCCATTAATTCAAAATTACATGACCTTGCAAAATTCGGATTGGATTACATTCTTTCAACGTTTCTTGTTTGTAATCGTAATTACCATACCATTTGATATTAGAGATGTGGACTACGATTCTGACGCGCTTAAAACCTTACCACAACAATTTGGCATTTCTAAAACAAAAATAATAGGACTTCTATTGTTATGTATCTTCTTTATTTTGGAGTTTTTTAAAACCGAAACATCTTATATTACAAATACAATTATTGCAATACTTAGTGCTATATCACTAGTAAAATCTACAAAAAAACAATCCAAATATTACAGTGCCTTTTTTGTAGAAGCCTTACCAATTGTTTGGTATCTTTTGGTTATTTATCAAATTTCAACATAAAAAGCCTTCAAGATTGTAAAAATCTTGAAGGCTTTACTTCTTAAAATCTTCCTAACTGGTAAGAAAATTATTCATTTATACAAGCAACGTCAACATCTTGTGGCGCATTTTGTAAAATCTCTTGTGTGTTTACTTTTGTACAACTGCTCTTTTTAGAACGACAAGATGTTAAACTTGCTACAGCAAATACAAACACAACTAATACGATTATTTTTTTCATCTTTATATTGTTTTAAGGTGTCAAATATATGTATTTTTTTACAATACAGTAGTTACAACGGATTTTAATCTGTTTTATTGTAATTATAATTACGCTCAATCCATAATAATTCATTATTTTCGTTTTTATAATTTGTAGCAAAATGCAATTCAAAATTCACAGCGATTTTAAACCAACTGGAGACCAACCACAAGCAATTAATGAGTTAGTTTCTAATATTTCCAACAACGAAAAATATCAAGTTTTACTTGGTGTTACTGGTTCTGGAAAAACATTTACTGTTGCCAATGTTATCGAGCAAACCAAAAGACCAACTCTAATTTTGGCACACAATAAAACACTTGCGGCACAATTGTATCAAGAGTTCAAGCATTTTTTTCCAGATAATGCCGTAGAATATTTTGTATCGTACTACGATTATTATCAACCAGAAGCCTATTTACCTACAACTGGCGTATATATCGAAAAAGATTTATCTATCAATGAAGACATTGAACGTTTGCGATTGAGTACAACCTCATCCTTACTTTCTGGTCGTAGAGACGTTATTGTAGTCGCTTCTGTTTCTTGTTTATACGGAATTGGAAATCCGATAGAATTTAAGAAAAACGTTATTAGAATTGAAGTTGACCAAGTAATACCAAGAACCAAATTTTTACACCGTTTGGTTACTAGTTTGTATTCGCGTACCGAAACGGAATTGCGCTCTGGAACTTTTAAAGTAAAAGGAGATACCATTACCATTTATCCATCGTATGGAGATCAAGGATATCGCATTCATTTTTTTGGTGATGAAATTGAAGAAATTGAAAGTTTTGACATCGCATCAAATGCCATTATCGAAAATTACGACAAACTAACCATTTATCCTGCAAACTTATTTGTAACCTCACCAGAAGTATTACAAAATGCCATTCACGAAATTCAAGATGATATGGTTAAACAAGTGGCATATTACAAAGAAATTGGAAAACATCTAGAAGCAAAACGCTTAAAAGAACGAACGGAATTTGACCTAGAAATGATTCGTGAGCTCGGTTATTGTAGTGGTATCGAAAATTATTCGCGTTACTTGGATGGACGACCTGCTGGTACACGACCATTTTGCTTATTGGATTATTTCCCAGACGATTACTTAATGATTGTAGATGAAAGTCATGTTACCATTCCGCAAGTACACGCCATGTACGGAGGTGACCGTTCTCGTAAAGAAAATTTGGTAGAATATGGCTTTCGTTTACCTGCTGCTATGGATAATAGACCTTTAAAATTTGAGGAATTTGAAGAAATTCAAAATCAGATAATATATGTAAGTGCCACACCTGCCGATTACGAACTACAAAAAACAGAAGGTATATTTGTAGAACAAATTATTCGACCAACAGGTCTGCTAGATCCAATAATTGAAATTAGACCAAGCTTAAATCAGATTGATGATTTAATTGAAGAAATTCAAATTCGCGTAGAAAAAGACGAGCGTACTTTGGTGACAACATTAACCAAGCGAATGGCAGAAGAATTGGCAAAATACCTTACTCGCATTCAGGTACGTTGTAGATATATTCATTCGGATGTAGATACATTGGAACGTGTAGAAATCATGCAAGATTTACGAAAAGGTTTATTTGATGTTTTGATTGGTGTAAATTTACTTCGTGAAGGTTTGGATTTACCTGAAGTCTCTTTAGTTGCTATTTTAGATGCAGATAAAGAAGGTTTTTTGAGAAGTCATCGTTCCCTTACCCAAACTATTGGTAGAGCTGCAAGAAATATAAACGGAAAAGCTATTATGTATGCAGATAAAGTTACCAAAAGTATGCAAAAAACCATAGACGAAACCAATTATAGACGCGAAAAACAAATACAGTACAATACGGAAAATAACATCACACCAAAACAAATTAAAAAAGCAATTGAAAGCGATTTGACTAAAAGTCAAGTTACATCGTACCATTATGATAACGCTTTAAGTAAAGTTGCAGAACAAGATTTAGAATACTTACCAAAGCCTGAAATTGAAAAACGTATTCGCAATAAACGTAAATTAATGGAACAGGCTGCCAAGGCTTTAGATTTTATTGCTGCGGCACAATTGCGTGATGAAATTGCAGTATTGAAAGAGAATTTGTAATTTTTAAATCTATCTTATTTCAAAAACTTCCTAGACTTAAGACTTGGTTAGATTGACTTAGAATGTATTAGAATTTCATTTGGAACGAAATCTTGACTTGCTCTGAACTTACAATCATCGTTTCACTTTCCCAAAGTCTCGGTAGTGAAGATCTAAATCACTTACGATCAACTTTATCTACAACTAATTGGATCTAATTGCTTCTGACGGTTGTAATTTTAAGGCTCTTCTTGCTGGAAAAATAGATGCTAAAAAAGCAACTACTAATGTCATTGCAGTAATATTTAGATATAATTTTATTGGTAAATAGGTGTAAATTCGTGCACCTATTCCTAAACTTTCTAAACCTGCTGCTACAGAAGACAAATCGATTCCATATTTATGAAAATAGCCAATAGACCAATAGGATAATAATACGCCTATTGGAGTTGCAATCATTACAATAAATATAGTTTCTAACGAAATCATGGCAAACAATCTCTTTTTGTTTAAGCCTACTGCCATTAGCATTCCTAATTCTTTTTTTCGTTCTAATACCGCCATAAGCATGGTGTTTATAATACTAAACGCTAAAGCGAGTAATACAATTCCCATAAAAATAAATATCATAGAACCCATCATTTCTTGTGCATATCCTAATTCTGGCGATATTTCGCTCCAAGTTTCTACTTTACTTTGTGTGATTTTGGCTTTTAGGTTTGCTTGTATTTTTTCGATATCACTAATGGAATTTCCCAAAATGGCAATTTCATGGATGCCTCCTTTCATTTTTACTATTTTATTTAAGTCCTTTGCTTTAACAAACAAAGTGCTTTCATCAAACACAGAACTATTAGTTTTAAAAATACCTTCTACTCGAAATAATGCGGAGGTTAAATTCCCTTCAAAATCTTGTAAAGTAACTACTATTTTGGATTTTATTTTTAAGTTTAATTTTTTGGCTAATTTTTGTCCAATTACCGCAGGATTTTTCTTAAATTTTGTAAAATAAGTTCCTCCTTTTAAATTTTTAGATATGGTAGTTAATATTTTTTCTTGTTCTGGATTTACACCTAGCAATTGTACTCCTTTTGCTCCTTTTGAATTGGCTATCATTCCAGAAACTATAATTCTTTCCGCGTAAGCTTTAATCGCTTTATTTTTTTTAATTGCATTTATTACGGTCTCTTTATCTTTAATAAAATATTTGATATTGTGGTCTTCTTTAAACTTTGGATTATGTACTTGTAAGTGAGATAAATAGGTGTCCACTGCACCGCTCATTCGCTGTTCGTTTAGTCCAAGTGTCATTGCCATTAAAAATAAACCTGCCCAAATTCCAAGTACGATAGATAGTATAACTAAACTACTTCTTAGTTTATTTCGCCATACATTTCGCCATGCTATTTTTATTAATGTTTTCATTTTTTTAACGTTTCATTGCTTTTACAGGATTTAATTTTAAAACTGTTATGGTTGGATATATTGCTATAAATACAGATATTACAAAAATGATTAAACCATGTGTTAAAGGAATGTCAAAATCGGTTAATAATGGCACGGTACTTTCGAAGCCAAATTTTTCCATTACGGCGGCTTGGTCTCCTGCCAAATTTATTGGATTTTTATGAAAATAAAATACAAATGGTGCTACGAATGCTACACCAGAAATAATACCAACTAGCGTTAATATTAGCGTTTCTATAATTAGCATTCTAACTAATTTTAGTTTTTTCATTCCTATGGAAACCATAACGCCTAATTCGTAAATACGCTCTTGTGTCATCATTAGTACGGTTCCAAAAATTCCGAAAGTGATTATCATATAGAGTATAAAAACCATGATTAATCCGCCAACACTATCTGCAATGATGGTTTGTTCTAATTCAGGCAACATTTTTTTCCAACTCATTACTTCAAATTGATTTTTATCTAATGTTTTTCTGAGGTTTTCAACTAATTTTTCGGTTTTCTGTTTTTGTTTTTTATCAATTATTAAATTGGTAATTCTGTTTGGTGCCGACAGGTATTCTTGTGCTGTTTTTAGTGGCATAAACACACTTAAATCGTTGATTTTCGGATTTTTCATATCCACAATTCCACAGATTTTATATTTTCCTGTTGCGCTCATTCCGTGGTAACCTTGTCCAATAAACACTAAGGTATCTCCTACTGTTTTTTTAAAGAAATGTGCCACGCCTTTTGCCAAGATTATTTCGTCTTTATTTTTGGTAAATAAGTGTCCTTTTATAATTCTTTTACGCCAATCTACCAATAATTTTTCCTTTTCTATTTCTACACCTTGTATAAAAACGCCTTTACTGAGTTCTTTACTTGAACCTAACGAAAAGGTTTGTAATCGTGGTACGATTTGTTGTACACCTGCTACTTTTTTTATTTTACGGATTAGTTTTGTATTTAATTCTAAGGAATTATCTAAATTTTGTTCTTCCCAAAAGCCATTGGCATGTACTTGTACGTAGCCAGAATAGGAGCCTACAACATTTTTAATCATGTTGTCATACATTCCCAATTGCATAGAGCGCATAAATACGGCTAAAAATACGGCGATTGCAATAGAAGAAATGGTAATAATACTTCTTTTTTTATTACGCCAAAGGTTTCGCCAAGCTAGTTTTAGTATCATTTTAATTTATTGGTAATTGGTTATCCAAAAATGGATATATCTTCAAATTTCAAATCAATTATCGCAATCTTTTCATATATCGAGAGGCAAAATAATTATCGTTAATTTTTATATCAAATTTCCAAACAGTGTATTCAATAACGGTTTTATTTCCTTCTTTTTCTACAGGAATATATTCCATTTTTGAAGGTAGTGTTCGTTTTCCAAATTTCTTTGGATTGCTTCCTAATAGTTTGTTTACTAGAATACCATCTTCATCATAAAATTCAATTTTAAGTTGCATGTAATTGGTTTTATCAATCCACATAATAATTTTTCCCCAAACTACAGCTGCGTCTTCTTTTGGTGTTAGTTCGAGTTTCCAACAATCTAAACCATTAATTTTCTCGGTTCCAATTATTTTATGTGTGTAATCTACTACAATAGATGATTGTTTTACCAAATCGTCGTTAGTCATATCTGTTCCCATCCAATTTTGCATCATCATAGATGGTGGTAATTTTATGGTTCGTTCTATAGATGGTACATAATTCCAAACTTCTGTTTTTCGTTTTAAAAATACCGCACCTTTTTCTTTTGCAGGAGCTGTTACTAACGAAACGGAATAATCGGAGCCTTTAGACCAAATTTTCATTTTCATTTCTTTAGACCATTTTGGTCGTACAGAGGTTATTTTCACTTCTGCATAAGATGTATTTCCTCTTGCAATTTTATCGGATTTTGTTACAATTTCTAAAGCTGTTTTTTCTGACTGCATTCCTTTTTCTGGGAATTTACTTGCTACTTTTTGTTGCTTTTTTTGAACTATTTTTTGAATGCTTGGAACAATTCCAAATGCATAACTAGAAATGGTTATTACTATTAATAGCAAACTTATTTTTAGTATTTTATTTTTCATTTTTACAATATTTATGTATTAATTTTTCTTTTACTTCTTCTAAATTATAGGTTTTTTCAAAAATGATATAGTGCAATGCTATACCATCTAATTGTGCTGCTAATAATTTTGCTTCTGTTTTATAATCTTCGTAACCATTTAACTGCAAAACCATTTCAAATTGCTGTAAAACATCACCAAACATTTTTAGTATTACTTCTGTTATCGATGGCATATTGGTAATTTGCATTGCCAACGAAAAGGTTAATTTCCACATGGTTTTATTTTCTATTAGCATCTGAAAAAACATTTCTAAAGAAGTTTTCATTACTTCAGAAGGCGACATTTCACTTAACTGAACTAACATTTCTTCGCTAATAGTCATGGCATCTTCTAAAGACATTACAACAACTTCTTTTAGTAATTCTTCTTTACTTTCAAAATAATTGTAAAGTAATCCTTTAGAGATTCCTGCATGTTTTGCGATTTTACTTATCGATGTATTGTGGTATCCATCAATGGCAAATAATTCTAAAGAAGCTACTAATATTTTTGCTTTGCTTTCTTTTCTTATTTGCTTAAATTGTTCATTTGTTTTTGGCGCCATTTTACTTTTTTTTGACTAAACGATTGGTCAAAGATATGAATTGTTTTTTAATTGATCAAACGTTCAAAAATATATTATTGTATTTTTTTGTATATTGCAGTTTAAATAAGCACGAATAATGAAAAAAATTACATTTATACTAGTACTAATAATATCTTTACAGTCTTGTGTTTTTTTAGGCAGACAGTCTGAACCTGACCCTGTTTCTAGTTATACACCTGTTTTTATGGATAGAAATATTTTTGAAAATTCGGTAGTACTGCAAAGTAGTAGTAACATTGGAGATGCAGGAAAAATATACGTTTTTAATGATAATTTATTTATTAACGAAAAAAATTATGGTTTTCATGTTTATGACAATTCGGACCCTCAAAATCCGACACCAATTAAATTTATTGCTGCTCCTGGCGCAACAGATATGGCAATAAAAAATAATACCATGTATATCAATCAATCAAGAGATTTAATTGCAGTGGAGTTGAGTGCAGATATGCAATCTATTGTAGTAACAAAAAGAATTAGAAACGTTTTTCCAGACATGCTTTCGCCAGATGGTTTTTCTCCTAACACACCAAATGGTAAAGTTTTAGTGAATTGGATGCATAATTAACAATCGAAAAAAAAATGAAATATTTAAGATTTATATTAATTGCTGTACTTTTTATTGGTTGTAATACCGATTCTGGAAATCCTACCAATGATGTTACTGGTCAAGGTGGTTCTACAGCTCGTTTTGCTATTGTTGGTAATTATTTATATACGGTAGATGATACGGATTTGAACGTTTTTTCAATTGTTAATTCTTCTAATCCTGTTTTTTTAAATAAAGTACCTGTTGGTTTTCGTATTGAAACTTTGTTTGCTTATAATAACAATTTATTTATTGGCTCACAAAATGGTATGTTCATTTATAATTTAGATAGTCCAGAAACACCTACACAAGATTCTTCTGTACAGCATTTTACTTCTTGTGATCCTGTTATTACAGATGGTAATTATGCCTATGTTTCTTTACATTCTAATTCTAATTGTGGCAATAATATTAATGCCTTAGAAATATATAATGTTGCTGATTATCAAAATCCCATACTTGTACATCGGCGCAATATGATTCATCCAAAAGGTTTGGGTTTGTATAATAATTACCTCATTGTTTGTGATGATGAAGTTAAAATATTTGATATTTCTGACCCTACTAACATGACTTTTGCAACTAGTATTAGTGTTTCTGGTTTTGATGTTATTGTTAAAAATAATCACTTGATAATCGTTGCAGAAAATGGTTTGTTTCAATATACTTTAGATCCAAATGATATTACCAATGTTACAAATTTAAGTAGTATTATTTTTTAGATTTATTGTCTAAAAACTTCTCCCTTTCCATACTACTTTTTTAAAAAGGGAAAGCAAAACTACCAATACTACAAAAAACGGATATAATATACTACTAAAAATATAGGCTTTAATACCGTTATACAATCCTACAA
>WFMU01000471.1 GCA_015488935.1 Flavobacteriaceae bacterium
GGAAGACCGAAGACAGAAGATGGAAGACGGAAGGCGGAAGATGGTGGATGGGAGTTGGAAGACGGAATACCGAAGACGGAAGACCGAAGACGGAAGATGGTGGATGGGAGTTGGAAGGCGGAAGATGGTGGATGGGAGTTGGAAGGCGGAAAGTTGGAAGTTCTTTGCAAAACCTTTGCGTTTTTTGCGGTTAAAAAAAACCGTTACATTTTTCATACTTTTCATAGCTTTAATTTCTTGTAAAACAGAAACTCAAAAAACAGAAAAAGAGCAATTTATTGATAACCTCATCCATAAAATGACTTTAAAGGAAAAAGTTGGTCAGATGATTTTATATTCTTCTGGCGAAGATCCTACCATTCCTGTTTTTAATCCGAAGTTTAGAGAAGAAATTGCTAAAGGTGGTGCTGGTGCTATTTTTGCTTCTATTTCTATGGATAGTATTAAATATTTACAAGGTTTAGCAATGCAGTCTCGTTTAAAAATTCCGATGCTTTTTGGTTATGATGTGGTTCATGGCTATAAAACTATTTTTCCTATTCCGTTGGCTGAAGCTGCCTCTTGGGATTTAAAAATGATTAAAAAATCGGCACAAACTGCTGCTAACGAAGCTACTGCTTCTGGTATTAACTGGACTTTTGCACCAATGATTGATGTGGCTCGTGACCAACGTTGGGGACGTGTTTCTGAAGGTGCTGGTGAAGATGTGTATTTGGCTAGTAAAGTTGCCGTTGCTCGTGTTAATGGTTTTCAAGGAAACGATCTTACACAAACCAATACCATGGCATCTTGTGCCAAACATTTTGTTGCTTATGGTGCTGCCGAATCTGGCAAAGATTACAATACAGTGAGCTTATCGGAATACGATTTGCGCGATATTTATTTAAAACCTTTTAAAGCCGTGGTTGACAACAATGTTGCTTCAATCATGTCTTCTTTTAACGAAGTTAACGGCGTTCCAGCTACGGCTAATAAAAGACTTTTAACGGATATTTTAAAAAACGAATGGCATTTTAATGGCTTTGTTTTAACAGATTTTGCTTCGATTGGCGAGTTAATTAATCACGGTGTTGCTGCAAACAAATTAGAATGTGCTGAATTGGCCATTAATGCTGGTACGGATATGGACATGGAATCGGCAATTTATAATGAAAAATTTATACAACCTTTATTGGATAATCACAAAATTGACATGCAAAATTTAGATGATGCTGTGCGTAGAATTTTAGGTGTAAAATACGATTTAGGCTTGTTTGAGGATGCGTATAAATATTGCAAAACAAATCATCCGAAAGAGAAATTATTTACTTCTAAAAATTTAGAAACTGCCAAAGAAATGGCAAAAAAGTCTATTGTTTTACTAAAAAATGAGAAACAATTGTTGCCTCTTGATTTTAAAAGGTACAAAAATGTTGCTCTTATTGGGCCTCTTGCAGATAATCAAGCGGATCCACTAGGAACATGGATTGCTCAAGGCGATACTACTTCTGTTGTAAGTTTGTTTATGGGTTTGAAAAAACAATTCCCGAAAGGGGTTTCCTTAAACTATTCCAAAGGTTGTGCTATCGATTCTAAGGATACTTCTGGCTTTTCTAATGCTATTGCCATTGCTAAAAAAAGTGACATTATTTTAATGGCTCTCGGTGAAAAAGGTAATATGAGCGGCGAGGCGGCGAGTAAAGGTGACATTAGTTTGCCTGGCGTACAATCGGATTTATTGGCGGTAATTGCTAAATTACACAAACCTATTGTTTTGATTTTAATGAATGGTAGAGCAATGTGCATTACGCAAGATGTTGCTAACTGTAATGCGGTTTTAGAAACTTGGCTTTTAGGTTCT
Source organism: Flavobacteriaceae bacterium (assembly GCA_015488935.1). Classification (GTDB taxonomy): domain Bacteria; phylum Bacteroidota; class Bacteroidia; order Flavobacteriales; family Flavobacteriaceae; genus S010-17. The sequence continues at coordinate 1,841 of WFMU01000471.1, forward strand.
ACAACTGGCGAGGCGATTGCAGATGTATTGACTGGAAAATACAATCCGTCTGGAAAATTGCCTGTAACGTTTCCGAAACATATTGGGCAAATACCGTTGTATTACGCGCATAAAAATACAGGTCGCCCTGCAAATGAAAAAATACGTTATTCCTCGCGTTATTTGGATATTCCGTTTATGCCTTTGTATCCGTTTGGTTATGGTTTAAGCTATTCTTCGTTTGTGTATTCTAATTTAAAATTGGATAAACAAAAGGTATCTTTGGATGGTAATATTAAGGTTAGTGTTCTTTTAAAAAATACTGGAAATTATGATGGTGAGGAAGTGGCACAACTCTATATTCGAGATTTGGTTGGTAGTATTACTAGACCTGTAAGGGAGCTTAAAGCTTTTGAAAAAGTTTTTTTGAAAAAAGGGGAATCTAAGGTTGTGCATTTTACTATTTTTCCGCAAAGAGATTTGGCTTTTACTAGAGCGGATTTTACTTATGGTACTGAAAAAGGGAAATTTCGGATTTTTGTTGGTGGTAGTTCTGCTGCTAGTTTAATGGAAGAATTTGTATTGGAATAATTGTTATTTCTTGCAATTTTGAAGCTTTGGGAATAAAGAAAATACGCTGAGAATGCAAAGAAATTTTGTGGATAAAGGGATGTTTTTAATTGGTAATTATAAAATAATAGAAAAATGAATAAATTAAAATTGGTATTGGTATTGTTTCTTTTTGTTGCTTTAACGAGTTGTAAAGAGAAGAAGAAAAAGGTATTGGATAGTCCAAAAACCAAAAAAATGGAATCGAAACAGGAACTTATTAAACGTGTTTTTGCTTTTTCTGAAAAGCAGTACGATAGTTTAATTCATCGTATTGAAAATAACAAACCTTTATTACAGCCTCGTGGTGTTACTGAAAATGGTGATTTACGTTTAAAACCGTTTCGCGATTGGACTAGTGGTTTTTTTCCGGGTTCACTTTGGTATTTATATCAAAATTCTAAATCGGACAAATGGAAAAATAATGCCATGAAATTTACCGAGGCTTTGGATTCTGTAAAATATATTACCAATACGCACGATGTTGGTTTTATGCTTGGTTGTAGTTATGGTAATGGCTATAAGGCAACTAAAAATCCTGCTTATAAAGAGGTAATTATTCGTGGTGCAAAATCGTTGGCTACGCGCTACAGACCTGTTATTGGTGTTATTCAGTCGTGGGACACGACTCCTGATATGGGTTGGATTTCTAAGCGTGGTTGGGATACGCCTGTTATTGTGGATAATATGATGAATTTAGAATTGCTTTTTAGGGCTACTGAATTTTCTAAAGATTCTTCGTTTTATAAGATTGCGGTAAATCATGCTAAAACAACGATGAAAAATCATTTTAGAAAGGATTTTAGTAGTTTTCACGTGGTGGATTACGACCATAAAACTGGTAAGGTTCGCAGTAAACAAACTGCACAAGGTTTTAAAGATTGGACTTCTTGGGCTCGTGGTCAGGCTTGGGGTTTGTATGGTTTTACACAGACTTATGTAAATACGAAAGATGTTGCTTTTTTAAATCAGGCAAAAGGTATTGCTAATTATATTATGTCTAGTAAACTTATTCCAAAGGATCATATTCCGTATTGGGATTACAATGCGCCAAAGATTCCAAAGGAGCCTAGAGATGCTTCTGCTGCTGCGATTACTGCTTCTGCTTTATTGACTTTACAGCAATTTGTTCCTGAAAAAAGAGAGGCTATGTTCGCTTATGCGGAAAGTATTTTACGCAGACTTTCATCGGCACATTATTTAGCGAATTACGGCAAAAATCAAGGGTTTATCTTAAAACATTCGGTTGGAAATATTCATACTGGTGAGGAAAATGATAAGCCTTTAAACTATGCGGATTATTATTTTTTGGAGGCTTTAAGTAAGTGGAAAGCTTTGTAATTGAATAATAAAAGAGGTAACGAAATTTATTTGTTACCTCTTTTTAATTATGCTTTCTAAAAGTTGTTTAGAAAAGAAATAATTTATGTCTTTATTTAATATGTTATAGCAACATTATCTACTTCAAAAGTAGCAGAACCAGAAGTGGTAGAAACATATTTAAAAGCAATATATAAATCACCACCAATAGCTGCAGAAACATCTATATTACCAGAATTTGTCCAAGAAGACCAACTACCAGTATTTGTATCTAAGGTTACCGCTAGTTGCGTCCAAGTACCGTTAGCACTATCTGTAGGGTCTCCACCAGTATAGTCGGATGACATATAAACTTCTAAATCTGGACCATTATATCTTTTAACGGTTTCAAAAGTTAAAGTTGCTGTACTAGCAGATGTTAAATCAATTGGTTTTGAAACTAACCAGTCTTCGTTATTTTGGCTTCCACCAGAATAACCAGATATTTTTGCACTTGGTCCAGGATTACCAAAATTGGTAGTTCCCCATACTTGATTTCCAACAATATTAAAAGTATCCCATTTTACCAAACCGCTATCAAAAGAGTCGGTACAATCTGGATTACAAAAGTCAATTCTACATCTGTCTGTATCTGTAAATTTAACATCTTCAAAAGAGTTTAATACGATAACTACATCATTTTCTCTATAATTTTTTGCTAAAACTCCTACAACGGTTCCTTTGTTTTCTGGTAAGCTATGTGTTTTAAAACTGGAGAAAGTACTAGTCATTAATCCAAAAGTTTCGTAAGTATCACAACTTAAAAGGATACGTTCTGCATCAAAACTATCGTTTGGTTCATCTGCATAAGTTTTTCCTAATTCGCTACCTACAAATTGCATATTGTCCATTTGTACAAATGTATTCATGTTAGCGTCTGTAAAATCGTTAGTTGTAATTGTTTTTGGTACTATTACTTCAGAAACTGGACTTCTTTCGATGTATTTTTCAAATTTTGTATCATCTATTCTATCTACAGCAAAGTTATTTCCTAAAATTCCAAGTTTATAAACACCTGGTACGTTATCTGTAGGATCACTTTGGTTAACATAACTTGGTGCTGGTCCTTGCGCACCGTCAAAATAACCTAGAGTTAAACCTGCTAATTTTATGTAAATTTTTCTTCCAACATTGTATTTAGAATGTAATCTACCTTGGTTTATTCTAATTTCTAAAGCTGCAGTAGGGTTTTCTGGTTTGTCTTGTACAATTAATTTTTTGTAAAAGTTTCCTTTAGTGTCATCACTTACCACATAAGCTGTAATTACAGAAGAATTGTCATCAGCAAAAGTTTTAACTAAGGTTGCTGGGTTTGTAGCATCAAAATCACCTACAAAAGACTGTATAACATCAGCCATATTTGTATTAGAGATATCTATATCTTGTTGGTTTTCAATTTGTGGCGTATCAAAATCTTTGTCGTCCACACAAGCGGTAAAAGTTCCTAAAATCAATAGGGAACTTAGTATTGTTTTAATTATTTGTTTTGTTTTCATAATATATATTTTATTAGTTAGAATCGTAAGTATAAGTTTAAATAATAGGTTGTTAAATTTCCGTACCAGTATTTAGAACCAAAAACAGGAGTTTCGCGACTTTTATCTTCTTGTAGTTGTAAAAAGTTTGCATTTCTTGCTTGTTCAAAGCCTCCAGTTTTGTATTCTCTACCCAAAATGTTACTGATGTTTGCAAAAACACCAATATATTTATTTCCTATTTTCCATGATTTTCCACCTACGGCATTTACTAAAAAGGCAGGATTAAATTTTTCTTGAGTTAATAAATCATCAACTTCTTTTTGTGTTACTTGGTTTCCTGTTTCTGGATTTACAATTACTTCACCGCCTTGAATTACACCGTTATTAAGTGTAAAGTTTTCTTGGTAGAAGTAATCTGTTCTTGTAATTCGAGATACATTAACATAATTATCTGTAATATAGTTTGCATTTACACCAAACCACCAGTAGTTAGGGTCTCTATACTCAAAACCTAATGAGTATGCTTGTTGTGATGTTCCTCCTGTTTTTAATCCTTTAAGGTAAGTTGTTCCATAATCAATTAAACCTGTTTCTTTTACTCCTTCTTCGGAGGATAAGTATAAATGCGGATTATTTGCATATTCAAAATTTCCTAAAGAAGCTACACCAGTTATTTTAATGGTTGGTGTTGCTTGTACTTCCATTCCAAACTCTACACCCATATTTTTTCTATTAACACCAGTAGTTACTTCGCCAACAAAATCTGAAGTACCATCTCTTCCTTGAGCAATACCATCTGCATAATAAAATGCAGTTTCTACACCATTCTTAAAATTAGTTATATAACCTGTTAAACGTGCTTTTATTCCTGGTCCTCTATAGATGTAACTAGCATCAAAAGAATTTATTTTTTGACTTGTAATATTTGGTATGATATGATTAGAAACACGAATATTTGCAAATGTTCCTCTAATATTTGGAGCAATAGACAACATTCCTGCATTTACATTTAATAAATGACGTCCTGTAAGTTTATAGGTTAATCCACCTTTATAACTTATATCGTTAAAAGTTTGTTCGTCACTTGTCCCTAAAGAATAATCTTTATAAAGTCCATTTCTATAAAGCCCTTCTCTTTGGTGTTTGGTATTTACAAAATTACCAGAAACAAAAAAGTCCACTTTGTCGTAAGCAAATTGTAATTGTGCAAAAGCTTCGGTAGAAGAAGAGTTTATATTGTAATTGTAATTAAAACGGTCTCCTTCTCTAATTTCTCTATTTGGATTGTCTAAATTATATTGTGCTTGATCATCATTTGTATTTGGATTGTTTGGGTCAGCATCTTGTGCATAAGGATCTACATCGCTATGGAAGTTTGCACCTAATAAATCTAACATATTTGCATAATTTTCGGAATATAATTTTGAATAATTTAATCTTGCATTTAAGGTAATATTATCCGATAATTCTGTTGTTAAATTGGTATTTGCTGTAATAGTAGTATCATCATTTCTATCTTCATATAAATAATAATCGGCATTTCCATTATCTTCTGGCGAACGATTTGCATCGTAAATTTCGTTCCAATCTATTTGACCATAATTAGAAAATGCTTTTAAATTACCATAATATTCTACATAATCAGGACCACTATTATGTGCTAATGCATAACTTGGTAATTTTTGATAGTAAGTAGGGTCTGGATTATTTGCTCTAAAATAACCTAAACGACTATTGCCTATATGACCTGTTTGAAATGCAATATTTGTATTTAGGGTTGTTGTACTATTCATATTCCAATAGTGACTTAAAATTGCCATTGGTTCTGAAATTTCTTTCATTCTAGAATTGCGATTTGCACCACTTTGTGTTCCCCAATACGAGTTGTATTTTAATCCTTTTAGGTCATATACTTCTTGTGTATTTGGAGATGATTTTCCTCTACGGTTAAAGGTATGGAATGCTGTAATTCCGATACTGTGTTTATCATTTAATTTTTTTTCGGCAGAAAGGTAACCAGACCATGCGTTGTATGAACTTCCTTCGTTGTAGCCTTCTTGGGCATATCTTCTAGAGCCAGAAACACTTAAAGCCCATCCTTTTTCATTTAAACCACTATTGTAAGTTGCCATTACTCTACCATAATAATTACGGTTTGTAGATGCTGCAGAAATACGAGAGCCTTTACGTTGCTCTGATGCTCTTGTACTAAAAGAAGTAGAACCTAAAACACCACCAAATGTTTTTTCGGCTGGTGCTAGACCATTGGCAAATTCTTGATTACGTAATACATCATTAAGACCTCCCCAATCGGACCATTGTGGACGACCATTAAAGACTTTGTTCATTTTAATACCATTCATCAATACATTTGCATTTTCTGAATCGTAACCTCTTGCTCTAAACCATGGGAAGTTAAATGCGGCTGCTCTAGAGAATACGTCTTTAGAAGACTGTAATAGTCCAGCTGTATTATCGGCTGCACCTTCATCATCAGATAATTCATCATCAGAAAGTGAAATGGTACTATCTTCTTCTTCCATAAAGTCTTCGTATAAAAGAATTGTTTCTAAATCAATATCTTTAGATACATTTAAAGGAAACTGTTGTGTTTCATAGCCAGTTAAAGCAATTTTTACAATTTGTTTTCCTTTGGGAACATTTTTTAATTCAAAAACACCATTTGCGGTAGTTTTTTGAGTAATAGATGTTCCTAAAACAGAAACCATTACGTTAGCCATTCCTTTTTCTGATGCTGCATTTACCACTTTACCTTTAACGGTATGTTGGGCAAAAAGACCATAAAATGAAAAGATACTAAGTAAGGTTACAATAATATATTTTTTCATGTGTTAATTTAAAATGTTAATTATTTTTATTTCGGGTTATAACCTTGCAAAAATAAGGTTTTTGTTTGTTTCTAAGTGTTAAATTTATAAATTTTCAATGAATTTTATAAAAAAGGTACGATTTTAGCTTTAAATAAATTAATTGATACGTTAATTTGTTTTTCTGCATGGAAAATTATAGTTAATTTAGCCTAAAATTTAAACA
>WFMU01000472.1 GCA_015488935.1 Flavobacteriaceae bacterium
ATATATATTGTAATTTTAGCACCGTGAAATGTAAATGTTAAGCAAAAGTTTGATGTTTTTTATTGCTATAAAAAAGAATTAAAAGAATTTATTAATAGATTTTAAACAAAATAAAAATGAACAAATTAAGATCATTTATTTTAGGCATCTTATTCTTTATTCCTATTTTACTTATTGCACAAAATTCTGTTAGCGGTACAGTAATTGAAGAATCTACAGGAAACCCTCTGCCTGGTGTAAATATTAAAGTACAAGGAACAAATATTGGTACTGTTACAGATTTTGATGGAAAGTACACATTAAATGGCCTCAAAAAAGAAAGTTTAATTGAATTTTCTTTTTTAGGGTATAAAACGCAAGTAAAAAAAGTAATATCAAAAGTACTAGATGTTGCTTTAGTACAAGATGCCGAAGTTTTAGATCAAGTTGTTATTATTGGTTATGGTAGTACTACAAAAAAAGATGCCACAGGGTCTGTAGCAATGATAAAAACTAAAGATTTAAAAAATGAAGGAATAGCATCTCCAGAACAAATGCTTGTTGGTAAAATAGCAGGTGTTGTTGTTACTCCTAGTGGCTCTCCAGGTGGTGGTGGAACTATTCGCATTAGAGAAAGTACATCGTTATTTGCAAAACAAGACCCTCTTGTAGTTATTGATGGTGTACCAGGTGGCTCGTTGTATGATTTAAATAATAATGATATTGAGAGTTTCTCCATATTAAAAGATGCTTCTGCAACTGCAATTTACGGCTCACGTGCATCCAATGGAGTTATTTTAGTAACTACAAAAAAAGGACGCGTTGGTAAACTTAAATTTGAATATAATAACAGTTTTACTTTTAAAAATTTAGTTAAAAAAGTAGATGTATTATCTGCAGATGAATATCGGAATTTTGTAACTGCAAATGGTACCGCCGAACAAATTGCATTACTAGGTAATTCAAATACAAATTGGCAAGATGAAATTTTTGATACTGGTAATGGTATGAATCATGATTTTAGTATGAGTGGCGGTAGTTCTCTAATTAATTTTAGATTAGGTTTAGGTTTTTCTACAGAAGATGGTATTTTAAAAACATCTAATTTTGAAAAAGGAACTTATTCTTTAAACTTGGGAAGTAGGCTATTTAACAACAAATTAAAAATAACTACTTCGTATCGCTTTACACAAAGAAAACATAGAAATGCAGACGATGGAGCAATAATTTCTGCTATTCGTTTTGACCCTACACAACCTGTACATACAAATAACCAAAATTATGGTGGTTATTTTCAATGGTTAGACAATGCTAATTTTAGAGCCAATGGTGCTCCTGCCAACCCATTATCTCTACTAGAACAAAAAAAGGATATTTACAATGCTAATTCTGGTATTGGAAATATTAAATTTGATTATGAATTACCTTATATTAAAGGACTTCATGCAAATTTAGTCTTAGGTATCGACCATTCTAAAGGTAAAGGATTAAAAACTACCGATAGCAATTCTTGGTTAACAGTATTACCTACGCTCGAAAATTATGGCTATAAAGAAACACTCGAAGAAAGTAGCAATAATAAATTATTGGATTTTTACATAAACTATAAAAAAGATTTCGATTCACTAGATGGTACTCTCGATTTTACAGCTGGTTATTCGTACCAAGATTTTAAAAATTCAAAAACAGAATTAAAAAATTTACAAAATAATCCAAATCGAATTCCAGATGACCCAAAAATAACAAAGACACCATTAAACTTACAATCTTTTTTTTCTAGGTTAAACTTTAATTTAAAAGATAAATATTTATTTACAGCATCCTTTAGACGAGATGGTAGTAGTAGATTTTATGATTCGGACGAAACATGGATAAGTGCACCATCTGCTGCATTTGCTTGGAAAATTTCTGAAGAAGATTTTATGAGTAGATATAAAACCATTTCAAATTTAAAATTACGCTTAGGTTGGGGTGTTGTTGGACAACAAGATATTCCAATCTCATTTCCGGGATTACCAACATACTCTAATGGTACACTAACAGCACAATACCAATTAGGAAATCAATTTTATACTACATCTAGAGCAGAACCATACAATCCGCTCTTAAAATGGGAAAATACTACTACCTATAATATAGGAATTGATTATGGAATTTTAGATAATAAAATTGATGGTGCTATCGAATTATTTCACAGAAAATCAAAAGATTTATTAAATAAATTACCCTTTCCTGCTGGTTCTAGTTTATCTAACGAAGATTGGGCGAATATTGGTAATCTAAAAAATAATGGTATTGAATTTACTATTAATACCAAATTAATAAATCAAGATGACTTAAAATTAAACACAAGTTTAAACGCCACCTATAACACATTAGAAATAACAAAACTAACAGCGTCTAATGATACTTCGTATGTTGGTCTTGGTGTTGGTGGCTATGAAGGAGGTGTTGGTAATAATGCACAAATACATACGGTAGGTTATGCACCAAATTCGTTTTATGTTTACCAACAAGTTTACGATGCAAACGGAAAACCAATAGAAGGTGTTTATGTAGATAGAAATGGTGATGGTCAAATAGATTCTGATGATAAATACCGCTTTAAAAGACCAAATGCAGATGTTACATTAGGATTAAACACAAATCTAGAATACAAAAATATAGATTTTAATATGTTTTGGAGAGCAAGTATTGGAAACTTTGTTTATAATAATATAGACTCCAATCTCGGTTTTCAATACCAAATGCTTAATACATCCAATCCAAATGTAATAAATAATGGAACAAGAAATGTATTAGAAACTGGTTTTCAAAATGGAGGAACAAACAGATATTTATCCGATTATTATGTCCAAGATGCATCCTTTTTAAAATTAGATAACTTAACGCTAGGATATACATTAGACAAATACATCAAAAAGTCAAAAGTTAGAATTTATGTAGCTGCACAAAATGTATTCACCTTTACAAAATATACAGGAACAGACCCAGAAACCGTATATAATGATGAAGGAACAGGAAAAAAATCAGGAATTGATTATAAAACGTATCCAAGACCAAGATCTTTTGTTTTTGGAATGAATGTTAAATTTTAAAAATTAAATTATGAACTTCAAACATATAAAAATACTAAGTATATTACTATTCGTACTTGCTACTGCTACATCTTGTCTTAAAGATTTAGACTTAGCCTTAGAAGACCCAAATAAAGAAGAAGCAGATATCTTTTACAATAATCCAGATGCTTACAAACAAGTATTGGCAAAACTATATGCAGGTTTAGCTACAACTGGACAAGAAGGTCCATCGGGAAATCCAGATATTGGTGGCATTGATGAAGGATTCAGTCAATACATACGCCAATATTGGCAGGCACAAGAATTATGTACCGATGAAGCTGTAATTGGTTGGGCTGATGGTAGTTTACCAGACTTTCATGAAATGGACTGGAATGGTGATAATGAATTTATTAGAGCCATTTACGATAGAATTTTTTACCAAATAACCGCTTGTAACGAATATATACGGCAAACTACTGATGAAAAACTAAATAGTCGTAATGTTACTGGTAATTTAAGAACTAAAGTAGAAACCTTTAGAGCAGAAGCAAGATTTTTACGAGCACTAAGTTATTTTCATGCATTGGATTTATTTGGAAATGTTCCGTTTGTAACCGAAAAAGATAAAGTAGGTTTCTTTTATCCAAATCAAATTAATAGAACAGACTTATTTAATTATATTGAGTCCGAATTATTGGCAATTGAACCATTAATGATAAATGCCAAACAAAATGAATATGCTAGAGCAGATAAAGCAGCAAACTGGATGCTTTTGGCCAGACTATATATCAACGCATCTGTTTATATTGGTGTTGACAAAAATACGGAGTGCCTCACTGTACTTAATAAAGTTATTAATGCAGGATATACTTTAGAAAACACTTATCAAAATTTATTCTTAGCAGATAATAATAATGCAAATGGCATCATTTTTCCAATAGCCTATGATGGTCAATTTACACAAACTTATGGTGGAACAACCTATTTGGTACATGCCGCCGTAGGAGGTTCTATGGTAGCCTCAGATTTTGGTATTAATGGTGGCTGGGCAGGTCTTAGAACTACTAGTACATTTTTTAATAAATTTCCTTCTCCAGATCCAACTGTATTAAATAGCAACTTGGGTGCCAATTCTACTTGGGGACTTGTTGGAGACGCTACTCCAAATGGTTGGAGTGGTCCAGATGTAATGTTAAAACAAGATGGTTCTATACGCTCCATATATGTTACATTATTAGATGGACAAATGAAATTTAGACAAAATAACAATTGGACAAATAATTATGGCGATGATGGTGCCGATGGAACATTAAATGCTGGAGGTGCAAATATTGTGGTAACAGCAGGTACTTATAAAGTATCTTTTGATTTGGCAAATTTAACATATACAATCACTCCTGTTACTGCAGATACAAGAGGAAATTTCTATACAGATGGACAAGAGCTAGAAATAGCAAGTATTTCTTCCTTTACAGACGGATATGCTATAGAAAAATTTAAAAATATTGATAGATATGGAAATGCTGGTTCTGATTCTACTGGAAATTTTGTAGATACCGACTTTCCGTTATTCCGATTAGCAGATGCTTATCTAATGTATGCCGAAGCAACAATTAGAGGTGGTACTGGTGGTAATATAGGAACTGCAGTTACTTTAATTAACGATTTAAGAACACGTGCCTATGGTAATACTTCTGGTAATATTACTGCTGCAGAATTAGATTTAGATTTTATTTTAGATGAACGAGCAAGAGAATTACATTGGGAAGGATATCGAAGAACAGATTTAATACGCTTTAACAAATTTACAGGAGATGCTTACCTCTGGCCTTGGAAAGGCGGTGTTGCCGAAGGAATTTCGATAGATGCGCATTTTAACCTATACCCTATTCCTAAAACAGACCTAAATTCTAATCCAAACCTTGTACAAAACACTGGATACTAATATTAAAAATATTCAATATGAAACACATAATAAACAAAATAATCTTTTTTATTGCAGTAAGTATAATTTTTACTGCTTGTGATAATAGAGAATTAGAGACCTTAGATGCCAATGCAAATACAACACTAAGCTTATCCCAAAGTTCACTTGTGTTAGCACAATTTGATGATGGACAAGAAGTTTTAACCGCAACATGGACAGCACCAAACTTTGGTTTTAACGCTGCTGCAAGTTACAAACTCTTAATAGATGTTGCTGGTGGTGATTTTAGCAATCCTAAAACTATTGCTATAGGAAATGCTTTAACAAAAACATTTTTAAAAGAAGATTTAAATTCCAAACTAAACTCGTTAGATATAACACCCAATGTAGCAACAGATTTTGACTTTAAAGTGCTTACTACGTTAAGCGATTATTCGAGTATATTGTCTGAAGCTAAAACAATTTCAATAACTACATATCCTGCAATACTAGATTTATCTACAACTTGGGGTGTAGTTGGTAGTGCTACCTCTGGCGGTTGGAATGGCCCTGATTTACCATTCTTTCAAACTAATGTTAATAATGTATATGCAGCTTATGTTAATTTAACAGATGGCGAAATTAAATTTAGAGAAAATAATGCTTGGGATTTAAACTATGGAGATGATGGTGCAGATGGAACATTAGAACAAAATGGAGCAAATATTGCAGTTACTGCAGGTTCGTACAAAATTGTATTGGATTTAGCAGATTTAACCTACACCATAACTCCATTTTCATGGGGAATTGTTGGAAGTGCAACACCAAATGGTTGGAATGGACCAGACGTTCCTTTAATTTATGATGAATATTCAGATACATTTAGAGCTATTGTTAACTTAACAGATGGCGATATAAAGTTTAGACAAAATAATGCTTGGGATGTTAATTATGGAGATACAGGAGCAGATGGAACTTTAGAAAGTGGTGGCGATAATATTACAATTACTGCAGGTGCTTACTTAGTAACTTTAAACTTTACCGACCCAGACAATCCGTTTTACACCATAGAAAATACAAAAATTTGGGGCGTTGTTGGTAGTGCAACACCAAATGGTTGGAATGGTCCAGACACAAAATTTACAAGAGATTTTTCTAGTAGTGATGAAATATGGATTATAAAAAATATTACATTAACCAATGGAGAAATCAAATTTAGAAATAACGATTCGTGGGATATTAATTATGGAGATGATGGAGATAACGGCACTCTAGAATTAAATGGAGCCAATATTCCAGTAACTGCAGGAACCTATAAAATTATTTTAAATTTTTCAGATTCCGCAAATCCAACATATACAAAAGAATAATTTTTATTATAACCCTACATACAGAAAATATGTAGGGTTATAATTTTAATATATTCACCTAAAACCAGCAGTATTATGCATAAAATTACAATATTTATTATTTTATTAATTCCTACTTTCTTTTTTGGACAAGTAACTACAAATCCAAATCCTATTGAAATTAACCAACCTGTTACAATAACAATAGATGCTACAAGTACAGCAACAGATTGTAACGGATTTACAAATCCTGCAAAAGTATATATGCATGCAGGTATTGGAGATGATACTAATGCTTGGGGATTTGATGTTGTTGGAAATTGGGGACAAGATGATGGAATTGGCGAAATGACAAACAATGGAAATGGTACTTGGAGTATTACAATAACACCAAACACCTATTTTAATTTAACAAGTACTCAAGTATCTAATGCAACCAAAATGGGAATGGTTTTTAGAAATGCTAATGGAACTCAAGAATTTAAAGATAATGGCTGTAATGATTTTATAGTTAATATTGGGTCTTTTCAAGTAAATATGATTAATCCAAATGCTAATGAAGTAATTTTAGTAAATTCAGGCGGAAGCCTAACGGTTATGGCACAAAATACCAATGGTAATGCCAATTATGAACTTTTTGCTAACGGTACTAGCATCAATACACAAAACAATATTACTTTTTTCAACTTTAACCATACAAATATTACAACAAATACAAACTACGAATTAATAATTACACAAGGAACTTCTGTACAAACAAAAACATTTTCTGCAATTGTAATTCCAAATACAGAATCAGTAGCAATACCTTCTGGCATGATTGACGGTATAAACTACAATCCATCTGACCCAACCAAAGCAACACTTGTATTAAATGCACCTCTAAAAGATTTTGTTTATGTAGTTGGAAGTTTTAATAATTGGCAAGTTTCTACAAACTATTTAATGAAAAAAGATAGTAGTACTGGCAAATTTTGGTTAGAATTATCAGGTTTAACTTCTGGGCAAATTGAAACCTACCAATATTGGGTTTTTGAAACAACACCAATTGCAAACTCTCCTTCATTAGTTAAAACAGCCGACCCATACGCTACCCTAGTACTATCTCCTTTTGATGATCCATGGATTCCTGCAACTTCTTACCCAAATATTCCTGTTTATCCAACAGGACAAGAGCGTGAAGTTACTGTTTTACAAACTGGACAAACACCTTACAACTGGCAGGTTACTAATTTTATCAAACCAAAAAAAGAAGATTTAATTATTTATGAAGTATTAATAAGAGATTTTGATAGTAATCGTAACTTTCAAGACTTAATAAACAAGATATATTATTTTAAAAACCTGAATATTAACGCTATAGAATTAATGCCTGTAATGGAATTTGAAGGAAATGAAGGTTGGGGTTACAACCCATCTTTTCACTTAGCACTCGATAAATTTTATGGAACAAAAGATAAATTCAAAGAACTTATAGATTTATGCCACCAAAATGGAATTGCAATTATTTTAGACATTGCTTTAAATCATGCTTATGGTAGAAATCCGTTAGTGAGAATGTGGATGGATGACACAGATGGTGATGGTTGGGGAGGACCTAGTTCCGAAAATCCATATTTTAATGTAACAGCCACACACAGCTATAGTGTTGGAAACGATTTTAATCATTCAAAACCAATAACTAAAGAATATACAAAAAGAGTGATAAAACATTGGATTGAAGAATTTCATATAGATGGTTTTCGTTGGGATTTAACCAAAGGGTTTACACAAAATTGTACAGGTAGTGATGCTTGTACAAATGCCTACCAACAAGATAGAGTTGATATTTTAAAGGAGTATGCAGATTATTCTTGGTCAATTGATCCTACACATTATGTAATATTTGAGCATTTAGGTAGCGATATTGAAGAGCAACAATGGGCAAATTACAGAATTAATGAAAATCCAAGTAAAGGCGTAATGTTATGGGGAAAAATGACCTCTCCATACAATCAATTAACAATGGGATATGCATCTGGTAGTAATATTGACAGAATGGGATACCTAAGTCGTGGTTTTAATACAAAACGTTTAATTGGTTATGCAGAAAGCCATGATGAAGAACGTTTGATGTATAAAAATGTAGCTTATGGTGATGCTTCTAACTCCAATCATAACATTACAAACTTAAATACTGCTTTATCTAGAATGTCTGCTTTAGGAGCAATTACACTAACAATCCCCGGACCAAAAATGATTTGGCATTTTGGTGATTTAGGTATGGATAATTCCATAAACACCTGTACTAATGGAAGTATTAATAGCAATTGTAAATTAGCAACAAAACCACAACCGCAATGGGTAAATAACTGGCTAGGCAACGGAAATAGAAAGCAGATTTACGATGATTGGTCTCGTATTAATAAACTAAAAACACAAGAGGCTGTTTTTGAGGGCTCTTATACCATAACTTCTGGAAATTTGACTCCAAAAATTTATATTTGGGATGATGCAATTCCAACCACAGAGTTAAAAAATGTAGTAATCATCTCTAATTTTACAAATACCGCTCAAAATGTTATTCCAAATTTCCCTTATGTTGGAGATTGGTACGACTTAATGGATGAAACTGGTAATACCATAATTACTGTAACCAATACCGCAAATCCAATAACATTACCTGCTGGTGGTTTTAAAATCTATGGAAATAAATCTAGTACACTAAGTACTATAGACCACACGTTTAAAAATTTGGTGAATTTATATCCAAATCCAGCAAATGACTTTTTTAAGCTTAGCAGCGATACAAAACTTGTTAAAATATACGATATCCAAGGAAAATTAATTAAAGAATTTAAAGGAGATTTAAAACAGGGTTATTCTTTTAATATCAGAAATTTATCTAAAGGAATTTATTATGTGAATATTGAAATATCAAATACAAAAACAATAATTAAATTAATTAAATAATTACATTATGAAGAAAATTACATTTTTATTATTTGCCTTAATGATAGGCTTTATTACCATGCAATCTCAAACAATAAGTTTGATTGGAGATGCTGTTGGTGGTTGGTCAACAGACGTTGATTTAACTACTACCGACAATAACATTTATACACTAACAGGATATACTATTGTGTCTGGTGGTGTTAAATTTAGACAAAATCACGATTGGGGAACTAATTGGGGAGGAACAGCATTTCCTTCTGGAACAGCAGTTTTAAATTCGGCTGATAATATTCCTGCTATTGCAGGTACCTATGATATTACATTTAATCTTACAACCCTAACATATAATTTTGTAAGCACCACAAACTTTGCAAATATTGGAATTATTGGATCTGCTGTAAATGGAGGAGCTACTACCGATACCAATCTATTTACAACCGATGGTGTAAATTATTTTATAAAAGCTATTAATTTATCGGATGGAAATGCTCATTTTAGACAAGACGATTCTGAAACTATAAACTGGTCAGATAGTGCTTTTCCTTCAGGTACAGGAACACAAAATGGCACAGATATTCCTGTAACTGCAAACGATTATAATATTGATTTTAATATTACAACTGGTGCATATAGCTTTAACTTTCTTGATATTTCTTTAATTGGTCAATTTAATAGTTGGGGAGCAGATGTAGATTTAACAACAGCAGATGGTGAAAATTACACCTTAAATGGTTTTATTTTGCCTGATACTGCTCCAAATCCTAATGAATTAAAATTTCGTCAAAACCATGATTGGAGTGTAAATTGGGGAGATGGTGGCGGAAATATTACCTTAACTCCCGGAACTTATAATGTAACGTTTACACGTTCTACTGGTGCATATACTTTTACCAGTACTACAGCATCTATCAAAGATTATGCTACTTCAAATGATATAATAATTTATCCAACTGCCACCAATACTTATTTTAAATCCAATAAATCTATCCATACTATAAAAATTTATACTATTACTGGTAGTATTGCTAAAACATTTACTGGCAACTTTGCTGCAGGATATGCTTTTAATATCTCTGATTTATCTCCCGCAATGTATTTTATCTCCATTGATACTAAAAAAGGAAATGGCTTTCAACGCCTAATAGTAAAATAACTTTATAAAAAAGAGGCTACTCTTTTATGTAGTCTCTTTTTTATTAGGGTTTTATCACTTAACCAGCATTATTCAAATTATTGGTAAGATATTTCTACTTTTTTACTCTTGTTATTTTAGAATTTTCCCTTTGGTTTTAACAAATTTTGTATCGAATTAAGCTTAAAACAATTTCTCTAATAATCTGTTATCTACTAAATTAGGCATGGTTACATTTAAGTCTGGTGTTCTTTCCATTTCGCGTTTTATAGCAAATAAAGCTTCTTTATTTCTTGCCCAAGATCTACGAGCAATACCGTTATTTACATCGTAAAAAAGCATACTTTTTAAACGTTTTTCAGCTTCTGCAGTTCCATCTAAAAGCATTCCAAATCCTCCATTTATTACTTCTCCCCAGCCAACACCACCTCCATTGTGAATAGAAACCCAAGTTGCTCCTCTAAAACTATCACCAATTACATTGTGAATTGCCATATCTGCTGTAAACTGACTTCCATCATAGATATTTGAAGTTTCTCTATAAGGTGAGTCTGTTCCACTAACATCGTGGTGGTCTCTTCCTAAAACTACAGCACCAATTTCGCCATTTTTTACAGCATCATTAAATGCTTTTGCTATTTTTGTTCGCCCTTCTGCATCAGCATATAAAATTCGAGCTTGTGAACCTACAACTAATTTATTCGCTTTAGCGTTATTAATCCAAGTAATATTATCTTGCATTTGTAATTGAATTTCTTGTGGCGATTGTGCCTTGATTTCTTGTAAAATAGCACTCGCAATTTTATCTGTTTTATCTAAATCTTCGGCTTTTCCAGAAGTACAAACCCATCTAAATGGACCAAATCCGTAATCAAAGCACATTGGTCCTAAGATATCTTGCACATATGAGGGATATTTAAAATTAATGTTATTACTAGCCATTACATCTGCACCAGCACGTGATGCTTCGAGTAAAAAGGCATTTCCATAATCAAAAAAGTAGGTTCCTTTGGCAGTGTGTTTATTTATTGCTGCAGCATGTCTTCGAAGAGATTCTTGTACTTTCTCTTTAAAAGTATCTGGGTCTTCTTTAATTAATCGATTGGATTCTTGGTACGAAATTCCTACAGGATAATAACCGCCAGTCCAAGGAATATGCAAAGAGGTTTGGTCGGAGCCTACATGAATAAATATATTTTCTTCATCAAAACGCTCCCAAACTTCTACAATATTTCCAATATAAGCAATGGAGATTACTTCTGCATTTGTTTGGGCTTGTTTTACACGAGCAACTAAATCATTTAAATTATCTACTAAAGTATCTACCCAACCTTGTTCGTGTCGTTTTTTTGCTGCTTTTTCATTTACTTCTGCTGCAATAGTAATACAACCTACAATATTTCCTGCTTTTGGTTGTGCTCCACTCATTCCACCAAGACCAGAAGTCAAAAATATTTTTCCTGCTGGAATTTCTTCATTTTTTAAAATATTTCTAAAAGCATTCATTAGAGTAATGGTTGTTCCATGTACAATTCCTTGCGGTCCAATATACATAAATGAACCTGCGGTCATTTGACCGTATTGCGTTACGCCAAGTGCGTTATATTTTTCCCAGTCATCTGGTTGCGAATGATTTGGTATCATCATACCATTTGTAACCACTACTCTTGGTGCATCTTTAGATGAAGGAAATAATCCCATTGGATGTCCAGAATAAATATGTAGCGTTTGTGTATTTGTCATAATTGCCAAATATTTCATGGTAAGTAAATATTGTGCCCAATTTTGAAATACTGCTCCGTTTCCACCATAGGTAATCAATTCTTCTGGATGTTGTGCTACTGCTGGATTTAAATTATTTTGTATCATTAACATAATGGCAGCTGCTTGTTGTGATTTTGCAGGATATTCATTAATTGGTCTTGCAAAAAAATCGTAAGTTGGCTTAAAACGGTACATATATATTCGACCAAAGTCTTGTAATTCTTGTGCAAATTCTATACTTAATTCTGCATGCCACTTTTTTGGAAAATAACGTAATGCATTTCTAATTGCCAACTGCTTTTCGTTTTTAGATAAAATATCTTTACGTTTTGGTGCTCTATTAATTCCTTGTGGATAGGTTCTTTTTTTTGGCATTTCGGTTGGAATTCCTTGCAGTATTTGTTCTTTAAAAGTCATGATTTTATGGTTATCTTAAACAGGATATTTTTTTCTTTATTCCTTGTTTCGTTTTTTAGTTTGTATTATAAAAAATAAAATTTGTGGTTAAAGATAGTAATTATACTTAATTACGCTTTTATTTTACTTTAAACTCTCTATTTTTTACTAACTTACTAATGTAGTTTATATCGTCTTTTAGTATTCTATCTTCTTCTAATTTCGCTACTTTTTTACGAATTATTGCAAAATTTTCTTCTACTATTGGTGCACATGTCTCTGGTCTTCTAAATTCTATAGCTTGTGCGGCATACATCAATTCTATGGCAAAAATATTTTCTAAATTTCCTAATACTTGATTAAATTTTCTTCCTGAAATGCTTCCCATAGATACATGGTCTTCTTGTCCTAAAGAGGTTGGTATGCTATCGGCAGAAGGTGGAAAGCAAAGGGATTTATTTTCGGTAACTAAAGCTGCCGTAGTGTATTGAGGTATCATAAAACCAGAATTTAATCCACCTTTATCTGTTAGTAATCTTGGCAATCCAAATTTACCTTCTAATAGTAAAAAACACCGTCTGTCTGCTATATTTCCTAGTTCTGCTGCTGCTAAAGTGCAATAATCTAATGCCATTGCCAATGGTTGTCCATGAAAATTTCCACCAGAAATTGCTTCGGTATCACTTAATACAATTGGATTGTCTGTTACAGAATTCATTTCGATAGTTGCTAATTTTCGCAAATGATAATAGGCATTTCTAGATGCACCGTGTACTTGTGGTATGCATCGCATAGAATATGGGTCTTGTACTCTATCACAATCGGTATGGATTACTATATTTGTAGAATCTTTAAATAACATTCGCATACGTTTTGCAACTTTTATATTGCCTTTGTAGGCTCTAATTTTATGCAATTCTTTTTTAAATGGCGAGGCACTTCCTCGATATCCTTCGATACTCATAGCACCAGCTAGGTCTGCTAAATCTAGTAAATACTTCATTTTATGTAATCCGATTATGGCATGTGCTAAAATAAATTGTGTTCCGTTAATGAGTGCTAATCCTTCTTTTGCTTGTAATTGTATTGGTTTTAAATGGTATTTTTTTAAAATTTCTTTTGCAGGAATGATATCATCGCCATTCCAAAATTCACCTTCGCCAAGTAAGGGTAAAAATAAATGGGAAAGTGGTGCTAGGTCACCAGATGCTCCTACAGAGCCTTGTTCTGGCACTACTGGCAATAAATCATTTTCAATAAAAAATAAAATATACTCTATCACTTTTAAACGGATACCAGAAAATCCTTGACATAATGCATGGACTTTTAAAATCATCATAATTTTTGAAAGTTGTTTATGTATTGGATTACCAACACCAACAGCGTGTGTTATTAGTAAATTTTCTTGTAATTTACTGGTTTCTTCTGGTGTAATTTGCACATCACATAGTGGACCAAAGCCTGTATTTATACCATAAATTGCTTTTTTACCATTTGCAATGGTTTCTACTTTTTGTCTGCAATCGTTTACTTTTTTTATTGCTGTTGTAGTTAATTTGGCTTTTAGTTTTCCATTTGCAATGGCAATAACCTTCTTTGTTGTAAGTTTATCAATTCCGTACTTAAACATGGTTTTATTTTTTATTATTACAAAATTAAGATTACTTTTGATGCTTTACAAGACTAATAATGCAACTATTAATACTTATGAAGCATCAAATAGAGTTTAGACATTTTCGTTATTTTTTGGCTGTTGCCGAACATTTGCATTTTAGAAAAGCGGCAGATAGCTTATTTATATCGCAACCTGGATTGAGTAGGCAAATTAAACAATTAGAAGAAAACTTAGGTGTACAGTTGTTTGAGCGACATAATAGAAAGGTAAAATTGACAAAAGTTGGTGCTTATTTACAAATAGAGATTAATAAACAGTTTACCTATTTAGATGCTATATTAAATCATGCAAAACTTTTACAGGAAGGTGTAGATGGCAATTTGCGTTTTGGTTATGTTGGTTCTGCCATACAAGAATTAATTCCAAGTTTGCTTTTAAAATTTAAAGAAACGCATCCTAATATTTTAATTAATTTAAAGGAAATTGATAATAGGCAGCAGATGAAGGCTTTATTAAATCAGGAAATAGATATTGGCTTTGTACGTTTGGATAGGGTGCCAAATGGATTAGAGATAAAAACTACAAAGGAGGAAACATTTTCTTTGGTACTTCCAGAATCACATCCTATTAGTACTTTAAATTTTAAGAGTTTGGCACAATTTAAGGAAGAACATTTTATTTTGTTTGATGCTACTTATAGTCAATCGTATTATGAGAAAATAATGCAAATTTTTGATGATTGTGGTTTTAGTCCAATGATTTCTCATTCTACTGTAAATGCGAGTTCGATTTATAGATTGGTAGAAAATAATTTTGGAATTTCGATTGTACCTACTTCGCTACAAAAAGGATATAGTATGGGTGTAAAATTTATCGAATTAAGCAATATAAAACAACGTACTACTTTAAAAATAGTTTGGAATAGTAAGAATACAAATCCTGTTTTAAAAAGTTTTTTGGATATAATTTGTTAGTTGGATAATCTTTATTTTTTTGTCAT
>WFMU01000473.1 GCA_015488935.1 Flavobacteriaceae bacterium
AACGATTAAAAATGAGAGGTTATATTAGTTTAGTTGAATACTACAATAAGTAAGTATCATTATTGAACCGCCAAGTACGAGACCCGTACGCTTGGTGGTGTGAGAGGCGCACTGGCGGTCATTTGACCGTCAGCCGTCTACTCGATTAGCAAATGTTTATTCTATTTTTTTCAATAATATTTCTTTATTCAGTTCAGTTTTTATTTCCGTTCCTTCATTCATAATAATAGTACAAATTCCCATAATATTAACTTTTATGAAAGAAATACTATTTATATTAACAATTATTACTGCATCTGATTTGTCAATTATTTCTATAAATTTTTTCATTGGTATAATTAAATTTTTATTCTTTTTTTTATAATCAAAATTTCTATGGATTTAAAATTCCTGATATTCAAATGTTTTATTATCAAAATCGTTCTCATATAGTTTTGCGTTCATTTTTACAGTTTCCAGTTGATTTCGATGAATTAAAATAGAGATGCCTAATCCAATAATGAACATAATTCCAATTACATATTTTGGTACATCATTGCCACCAAATATTGATGTTAATACTGGAAATGCAAAAGCAAACCAAAATGAAAAAGAAAAATAAACAGATAAGTGAAAAATTATTTTTTCAAAATTGTCCATATTTCGCCATAATTTTTTTCCAGTTTTGATTAATTCTTGGCAATTCCCACAACGAATAATCGGAGTGCCGAATATTCCGTGAGTTCTTTTTTTCTTCCAAAATTTCAAATGCTCTTTACAATTCGGACATCTTACAGTTTGATAGGTTGCCATAGATTTCGTTTTTAATATTTGCTAACTAGTTTATATATTCAATACTATCGCATATATAAACCCAAATAATGGTATGTATATACACTTTTTAGTAAATTTTATGTAAATATATACATTTTTTTTTTGCCTACAAATCATCAAATGGACTTTTTATGCCTTGTAAGTTTTTAGTACTCACATGAGTATAGATTTCCGTAGTTCTACTACTACTATGTCCTAACAATTCTTGAATGTAACGCAAATCGGTGCCATTCTCTAACAAATGTGTTGCATAGCTATGACGCAACCAATGTAAAGTTACAGACTTATTAATTTTAGCTTTGCTAACTGCCCTTTTTAGTACCATAGATAAACTCGTTTCACTATACTTACTTTTTGGTTTCTGCCCTTCAAAAAGATAGTCTTTTGGCTTATACATCTTATAGTAATCTCGTAGTAATAATACTATTTTTGGCGATAATGGAACAATTCTATCCTTTTTGCCTTTTCCTTGAATTATACGCACAATATTGCGTTTAGTATCTATATCATTCAATTTTAAATTTAGTAACTCACTTCTTCGCAATCCACAACTATATAGTAACGACAACATTGCTCGATGTTTTTTATTTTGCAATACAGTAAGTATTGCTTTCACTTCGCTTTTACTCAAAACATTAGGTAAGCGTTTCTCTATTTTAGGACGCTCTATTGCTACAATATCTATTTTTTTGTCTTGGATAATATTAAAATATAGCTTTATAGCGTTAATCGTTTGATTTTGATAAGAACTAGATAAATTCTTCTTAAGAATATAGGCATTCGTAAAAACTACAATATCCTTATTCGTAATCGAAGTAATTGATTTCGCTTCAAAAAAAGATAAAAACACACGCAAAGCCTTGGTATAGGTCTTTATTGTACTATTACTATAACGTCTAGATAATAACCATTTTTCAAATTTACTTGTTTCATCTTTAACTTTTTTTGAAACTTGTTGCAAACCAAAACGCTTACTATTTTCTTTGGTATAAGGTATATGCCAAGCCGACAGACTCCTACTCCATCGCGCACCTGCTATTTTTTTAATTTGCTTTATAAGTTTAGCATCTCTTTTAAAACGAACAACAATACGCTTTTCTTCACGATGTTTTACCACTTTAACTTGCCATTTTAAATTATCATAGCTTTGCCATTCTTGCTTTTTTACAATTTTATACTTCTTTTCCATTTGCATTTTTTTTAATTTTAAATTGAATAACGTTGGCTATACAGAAACATACATCCTTACTCAAAATTTTTCATACGACAAAGATAAACATTTTTAGAAGCAAAAATAAAATAGTGTATTTACATTACCTATGAGATGAATGTAACATCGTTTTATCAATACTTTATAAAAATATTCTTTTTGGATAATTAGAAAAAATTAACTAAGTTTGGAACTAACTTAAAATCTTATAAAAATGGGAAACAAAACAATTTTACTTATCATGCTATTAATCGTTGGATTGACGGCATGTAACAATGAAGAGGATTCGATTAATACTAAGTCCACAATTGAAGCAAAAACTATATTATTGGATGGAGTATCCTATAAAGTAGATATGAGAGTTGAACCGCAAACAGGGGAAGAGTTAGAACTTATAGAAGGTAAAGATGCTGAAATAGTTGAAGCTTTTTTCGAAATGCATCCAAATTATTCTACTTATATTAACACCGATAAGGGTTTAGAGCAATATTTTTCTACTGAGAAGAAAATGAAAGAGCTTATGAAAATTGGTGATGTTGGTACAAACACTATCAAATCTTATGGTAATGGGCTTATTAAGTTATACGAAGGTGCTCCTTTTGAAGGTAGAGTGTACTCAAAAGATATACCACCATCTGGTTTGTCCGAACCAGATTTTAACAATGTAATAATAGGAGGCTCTCATTTTAATGACCTCATATCTTCCTTTGCTGTTTACTCTAGTGGTGTAAACACCAAGGTTAATTTAACTTTTTACGAAAACGCTAATTATACTGGAAAAACACTCACGTATAGTGGACGCTATGCAGATAGTTGGCATTTAGGAAGAAAATGTATGAGAAGAATATTATGGATATGCAGAACTACTTGGAATGATGAAATTACAAGTTTTAAAGTAACTATGAGTCCCATTTCGGGAGGTGGCTCTGGTGGCGGCGGTGGCGGCGGACAACAAAATTAAGGTAATGCAAACATTTCATGCTTAAACAGAATATAAAAATCAAACAAAAAATGAAATAGTTATCAGTTGTATTTTTTATATCGATAACCTATTAAATAAGCAAAAATAAAACACTAAAAAACCTCGAAGTATTTAATATTCTTCGAGGTTTTTAATATGAAAAATCAAATCTGTATTATTTATTTCTAAAAACAAATTCACCATTAAAAGCATCTAATAAAATAGAACTCTCTGCAGTTATTTTATTTGCTAATATTTCTTTAGAAAGTTTATTTAACACTTCACGTTGAATAACTCGTTTTATTGGTCTTGCTCCAAATTGTGGGTCAAATCCCATTTGTGCTAAATTATCTATTGCCTCATCTGTTACAGAAAAATGAATGTTTTTTTCTTGTAACATTTTTGTTAAATTAGAAATTTGAATACGTACAATTTGTTTAACTTCTGTTTCATTTAAAGGTGTAAACATAATAATTTCATCAATACGATTAATAAACTCTGGTCTAACCGTTTGTTTTAACATACCTAACACCTCTGTTTTTGTTTGTTCTACCACTTGGGCTCTTTTATCCATATCCAATCCTTCTAATTTTTCTTGAATAATATGTGCACCCATATTAGAAGTCATTATAATAATGGTATTTCTAAAATCAGCAATTCGTCCTTTATTATCGGTTAAACGACCTTCATCTAAAACTTGCAACAAAATATTAAAAGTATCTGGATGCGCCTTTTCAATCTCATCTAATAACACAACCGAATATGGTTTTCTACGAACAGCCTCGGTTAATTGTCCACCTTCATCATAACCAACATATCCAGGAGGAGCACCTATTAATCTACTTACAGAATGTCTTTCTTGATATTCACTCATATCAATTCTAGTAAGCGCACTTTCATCGTCAAATAAGTACTCTGCTAAGGCTTTTGCAAGTTCTGTTTTACCCACACCTGTTGTTCCTAAAAACAAGAACGAGCCTAATGGTTTACGCATATCTTGCAATCCAGCTCTAGATCTACGAACCGCATCAGAAACTGCTGTAATTGCCTCTTCTTGTCCAACCACTCTTTTATGCAATTCTTCTTCTAAATGCAACAGTTTTTCTCTGTCTGATTTTAACATTTTTTGTACAGGAATTCCTGTCCATTTTGCAACTACCTCTGCAATATCTTCGCTTGTAACCTCTTCTTTTATCAACGTATTTTCATTTTTCGAAAATTCTGCTTGCAATTTTTTTAACTTTTCTTCTTCTTTTTGAATTTTTCCATAGCGAATTTCTGCAACCAAGCCATAATTTCCTTCGCGCTCAGCACGTTCTGCTTCTAACTTATAATTTTCGATATTTTCTTTTGCTTTTTGAATATCATCTACAATATCTTTTTCCGATTTCCATTTGGCATAAATGCTTTCTCTTTCTTCTTTAAGATTTGCTAATTCTTTATTAATAATTGCTATTTTTTTATTATCTTTTTCTCTTTTTATGGCTTCAAGTTCAATTTCTAACTGCATTATTTTTCGGTCTAGCACATCCAATTCTTCTGGTTTAGAATTTATTTCCATTCGTATTTTTGATGCAGCCTCATCCATTAAATCGATAGCTTTATCTGGCAAAAAACGATTGGTAATAT
Source organism: Flavobacteriaceae bacterium (assembly GCA_015488935.1). GTDB lineage: Bacteria > Bacteroidota > Bacteroidia > Flavobacteriales > Flavobacteriaceae > S010-17. Next base: position 4,614 of record WFMU01000473.1, read on the forward strand.
AGCGTTGCGACAATTCTACACAGGCAATAATAGCACTATCTTTTATTTGTACTTTGTGGTGTGTTTCGTATTTTTCTTTAATTCCACGTAAAATTGAAATGGCACTTTCTGTATCTGGTTCATCTACCATTACTTTTTGGAAACGGCGTTCTAATGCTTTGTCTTTTTCGAAATATTTTTGATATTCGTCTAAAGTTGTTGCGCCAATAGCGCGTAGCTCTCCACGAGCCAAAGCTGGTTTTAAAATATTTGCTGCATCCATTGCTCCTTGTCCGCCACCAGCACCTACCAAAGTGTGAATTTCATCAATAAACAGAATAATTTCACCATCTGCCGAAGTTACTTCTTTTACTACAGACTTTAAACGTTCTTCAAATTCACCTTTGTACTTGGCACCTGCAATAAGCGCACCCATATCTAAAGAATACAATATTTTATTTTGTAAATTTTCAGGTACATCACCTTTTACGATACGATGTGCTAATCCTTCTGCAATAGCTGTTTTTCCAGTACCAGGTTCTCCAATTAAAATCGGATTATTTTTGGTTCTTCTCGATAGTATTTGCAATATTCTACGTATTTCTTCATCACGTCCAATTACAGGATCTAGTTTTCCTGTATTTGCAAGTTCATTTAAATTTTTTGCATATTTATTTAACGAATTATAGGTGTCTTCTGCACTTTGCGAAGTTACACGTTCTCCGTTTCGCAATTCTGTAATTGCTGCTTTTAAATCTTTTTCGCTTATACCGTTATCTTTTAACAACTGTCCTGCTGCTCCTTTTGATTTTAGTATTGCTAATAATAAATGTTCAATAGAAACATATTCATCTTTCATTTTTTTAGCGATGATATTTGCTTCATTAAGCATCGTTCCTGCATTTCTAGAAAATTGTAATTCGCCACCTTCTACTTTTGGAAAGCTTTGTATTATATTCTCTAAAGTCTGTTTAAACAAATTGGTATTTATACCTAGTTTATTTAAAATAAATGGAATTACATTTTCATCTACTTCAAAAATTCCTTTTAAAACATGTGCATTTTCGATTTGTTGATGGCCGTATCCTTGTGCAATTTGTTGTGCTTGTTGTACAGCTTCTTGTGATTTTATAGTAAAGTTATTTATATTCATAATTTTTATATTTAAGTCCGAAAATAGCTGTTTAAAAT
>WFMU01000474.1 GCA_015488935.1 Flavobacteriaceae bacterium
TCAGTTTATTATTGTAAAAAATAAATTAAAAAAAGTATGAGTTTGCCCTGAATATAGATTAATAATTCTTTTGTCTTTTTGCTAAAAGAATTATTTTTGCAAATGCAACAAAAGGTATTAATTTTAGATTTTGGCTCACAGTTTACACAATTGATAGCAAGAAGAGTTAGAGAACTTAATATTTACTCCGAAATATTTCCGTATAACAGTAAAAATTACGATGTAAAAAACTACAAAGCAGTAATTTTATCAGGTAGTCCAAATTCTGTTAGAGGAAACGAAGTATTACATCCAGAATTATCTGAAATAAAAGGGAAAAAACCAGTATTGGCAATATGCTATGGCGCACAATATTTAGCACATTTTTTTGGTGGAAAAGTAGGGCAAAGTAATTCTAGAGAATACGGAAGAGCATACTTATCTTTTATAGAAAAAAATAATACATTATTTCAAAATATAAAAGAAGATAGTCAAGTATGGATGAGTCATAGCGATACTATAATTACATTACCAAAAAACGCCAAAAAAATAGCAAGTACTAAAGATGTAGAAAATGCAGCATTTAAAATAGAAAATGAAGAAACATACGCTATACAATTTCATCCAGAAGTATATCATTCGACGGATGGAAAACAATTATTAGAAAACTTTTTGGTTCGTATTGCCAAAATAACACAAAATTGGACACCAGATGCTTTTATAGAAACAACCGTAAAAAAACTACAAGAGCAAATAAGAAAAGAAAAAGTAGTATTAGGACTTTCTGGTGGCGTAGATTCAACCGTAGCAGCCGTATTATTAGATAAAGCTATTGGACAAAATTTATATTGTATCTTTGTAGATAACGGACTTTTACGTAAAGATGAGTTTAAATCCGTACTAATGCAATACCAAAATATGGGATTAAACGTTAAAGGAGTGAATGCTTCGGCACGTTTTTTGTCTGCACTTAAAGGAATAAGTGATCCAGAAAAGAAAAGAAAGGCAATAGGAAAAACATTTATCGATGTATTTGATGATGAAGCAAAAGAAATAAACGATGTAAAATTTTTAGCACAAGGAACCATTTATCCAGATGTTATTGAATCGGTTTCTATATCAGGAGGTCCATCGGCAACCATAAAGTCGCACCATAATGTAGGAGGATTACCAGATTATATGAAACTCGAAATCGTAGAACCATTACGAATGATATTTAAAGATGAAGTAAGACGTGTAGGAAAATCATTAGGAATAGATGCCACATTGTTAGGAAGACACCCATTTCCAGGACCAGGATTAGCCATCCGAATTTTGGGAGACATCACACAAGAAAAAGTAAGCATGCTACAAAAAGTAGATGCAATATTTATAAATGGATTAAAAGAATGGAAATTATACAATAAAGTTTGGCAAGCAGGAGCAATACTTTTACCAATAAACTCGGTAGGTGTAATGGGAGATGAAAGAACTTACGAAAAAGTTGTAGCTTTGCGAGCAGTTTCATCTACAGATGGAATGACAGCAGATTGGGTAGATTTGCCCTATAAATTTTTACAAGAAATATCAAATAAAATAATAAATAATGTAAAAGGTGTAAATAGAGTTGTATATGATATCAGCTCCAAACCACCAGCAACAATAGAATGGGAATAATAATGAAAAGAAAAACAATAATTTTAATACTATCTTTTTTAATTGCAACAATAACCTTTGCACAAGAAAAAAAATATACTACCTACAGAGTAGTTGACGATGAAACAATAACTAGTATTGCAAGAAAATTAGGTGTTACACCTTATGATTTATTAAAGTTAAATCCAGATGCCAAAGATGGTATAGATATCGATGAGGTACTAATAATTCCTAATCCAAAGTACAAAGAAAATACTTCTAGAATAATTAAAGTTGAAACACCTACAACTCCAACAACACCAAAAATACCAAATGAGGTAAAGCAAGTTATTCCGCAAAAAGACTCCATTAGAGCAGGTTTTTTATACCATACCGTTACATCTCAAGAAACATTATATTCGCTTTGTAAAAAATTCAAAGCTTCAAAAAGAAAAGTAAGAAAAATAAACGGCTTAAAACGTAGAGGAACATTATCTATTGGGCAAGTATTAAAATTTCCAACAAAATTAAAAGATACAAAACCAGAAGCAAAAGTGGCCGAAGTACCAGCGTACAATACCGAAAAGTATCTAAGATACAATGTGCAACCAAAAGATACTTTTTATTCATTAACACGCGCTTATAATGTTACAAAGCAACAGTTAATCGAAGCAAATCCAAAATTATTAGAAGGTTTAAAAGCTGGAGATTTTATTCTTATTCCTAAAGAAATAAAAGCAGAAGTTGTAGCAGTTGTAACAAAACCAGCCTACAAAATACATAAGGTTGTAGCAAAAGAAGGTTTTTATAGATTAAAGCAAATGTACGGCGTATCTAAAGAAACTTTAATAG
>WFMU01000475.1 GCA_015488935.1 Flavobacteriaceae bacterium
CCTTTATGATTTATTGGCTCGGTCATATTGGTGTTTATAAATATGGTATTGACGAAGAAAGAAAAAAAATTCGCTCCTATAAAAATAGAATAGACCCAAATTATACATCTATACATAAAGAAAATAGCCATATTAAAAATTTAGAAGCGCTTTTAATGCAGCAACAACTGTATCTAAATCCGAAACTTTCGTTAGAGGATGTTGCTAAAAAATTAGGACTTAGTAAAAGTTATTTATCTCGAATTGTAAATAGAGAATTACAAGTTAATTTTACAGATTATTTAAATACATTTAGAGTAGAAAGGGCAAAAGAGTTTCTTAAAAATTCAAAATTTTTAAATTATACGCTTATTGCCATTGGTTTGGAGGCTGGTTTTAACAGTAAATCAACATTTAATAAAGTATTTAAAAAAATGACTGGTCTTACACCTTCAGAATACAAAAAAAGTCAGTAGATTAAAATTTATTTAAGTTTCACTTTCAATTTAATTAGATAATGCTTTGTTAAAAAAATAGTTATAAGTATTTTTAGTCTTTTAAAACAATGCTTTGTACCGAAGTTTTATTAGATAAATTATTTTCAATTTTAATAAAATATATTCCTGAATGAAACTTATCTAAGGCTATCTTTTTTTGAGTTTCTTTTATATTTCCTTGCTTGATTATTTGTCCTAGTTGATTAAAAATTTTCCAAGTACCATCAAATTTAGTTTTAAAATTAATAAATATATAGTCGTTGGTTGGATTTGGGTATATGGTAAACTTTTGTAATTCTTGGTTGGAAGTGGATACTACATTGGGACCGTTTAAAAATAATGATGTATTGTTACAAACCACGTCAAATGTATAGGTAGAACCATTAAAATTTGCTGTAACCTGAGCAGGAAAATTACAAGAATTTAGTGTTGTGGCTCTTAAAATTTCAAAACTTGCATTGTTTGCAGGAGCATAACCTAAGCTAACATTAATAATTCCATCTAGTGTAGCTTCATTAGTAACTAAAATTTGATCGTATTGTGTTCCTGGCATTGTACCATTAATTTCTATATTAAAATAAGTTGATGCATTTGTAGTTAAATTTCCAATAAAAGTTAATGTTCCTGGCGATGCTCCAGGTGCAATAGTTCCAGATAAGACGTAACCAGAAGGTAGCTGAAGGCTTCCATTACCAGCAAAACTACCATTATTAATTATATTTTCTCCAATAGCTAAAGTTCCACTTTCTACAATTATCTTACTACCTCCAAAGACTTTAAAACCAGATAAGTTTATAAATGATGTGCCACTTCCTGTGGTTTTTTTAAGAATTGAATTTCCAGAAAACCGCAATGAATGTTCTGTTCCTCCATTGTAACCTATGGTAATATTATCGCCATTTATATTAAAAACTGCATTTTCATCAAAGCTTGTTATTTTACCGTTATTTATATTTAAATTTCCTTGATTTAAATTTATGGTGTTAACATTCCATATCTGATATCCATTTTCTATTTCTTTTAATCCGGGACTGTCTAAGGTAACTGTACCAAAATTGTAAATAACATCAAAAAGAGTTGCATTACTACTTTTTTGCAGTTTTCCTGCATTCCAAATAATTGTTGCAGAATCTGTATTATCAATTAAGGCAGATGTTTCTAAATTTCCATTAATTTCTAAGGTATTATTATCTCCTACAGAAATACTATAAACAGAGGTTAATCCAGCACCATCTGTTTTAACAAATGCTCCTTCTGGTAAATTTATAATTACTTTACTGTTTGCATCTGGAATTTGATTATTATGCCAATTTGCTGCAGTATGCCAATAATTGTCTGCTCCATTTCCTGTCCAATAGGTTGCTGTGGTATATGCTAAGTCGTTTATTGTAAGTAATACGCCATTTGCTTGACATTGAACGGCAAGTGTTACCTCAAATCCTCTTGCTTGAGTATCATCAACAAAATCTGAAGTACTTGCACCACAACTTCCGAAATTACCTTGAATAATTTGATAACTATTCCCAATTTGAGGCACATAATTATCAAAAATCAAATCAATATCGCCATTAAAATAATAATTACCTGCAACAACTACTTTAGGATATCTACTCAAACTTTCTAAATCAATAGAAACTGTACTTGTTGGGTCGATGGTTAAGTCTCCTGTAAGCACTAGGTCTGTGTAAAGGAAAATATTACTTCCATTTAAAAGTTGCAAACTTCCAAATGTATGTTGGTAATCAGATTGGTTTAATCTTCCATTATCAATAATAATATCTTCGCCATCTAAAGGTACATTACCCGAATCCCAATTTAATGGATCGTCCCACGAACGATTATCTCCTCCTCCCGCAGAACCAACCCATAAAGCTTGTGCATTTGAGGTATTAATAATTGTAAAAAATAATATAAAAAAGGCAAATAGTTTCATAGTATATATAATTTTAATTTGAGGTAAAACTATATATTTAAAGCTATTATATGGATTTCTTATTTTTAAATATGTGCAATATATTGCCTAATCGCAATATACTAGACTAATTATTTTACCATGAAAAATTTTTTTTACTTTTCCTGTGGTATCTTTTAGTATTGTTAATTTTAATGGTATTAGTTTTTATATTTGTATTGATACGCGCCTTTTACGGATGTATTATAAAATATTACTTTGTATTTTTTACAGGTTTGCTGCCATCGTTTTTTAAAGGTTTTGTAATTGCTGGCATCGGCTATAATAATTTTTGGTTTTAGGGTTTGGATTAATCGCTCTAAGTTTATTTTTGGAGAATCTCGTAATAAAACCACTTTTGGATGTAATTTTGGTAAATTATAAACAGCCAAACTATCTATAATTATTAATGTGTCTTGTGCTATTTTATATATATTTTGAATTGGTTTATAGTTAAATTCTATTTTTCCTGTACCGATTTTATAATCTTGTATTGCTTTATTTTTTTGTATTGTTATGCTATCTAAAGAATGTAATATATTTACTTTTTCACCTTTTCTAAATAGTACTATACTCGTTTTGTTCTTATGAAAAACGATAAATTCATTTGTATTTTGTATTTGCCATTTTTCGTAAAGTAATACCACTTGAAACAACAAAATACTTACTAAAACAAGACGCATTTTATTAATACTAGGTAATTTTAAAAAACGAAAAACAAAAACAAGGAATACATAAGAGGAAATTAACAATAATATGGAAAAACTTATTTGTTTTAACAAAAATGTTTCTTGATTGGCTATAAAAGAAATAAAGGCATTCATCTTATGGATTATTAGTCCAAAAAAAGTTGCTAAAAACTGTGGTAATATTCCTAAAAGAGCTAGTATAATTACCAAAATTCCATACGCTAAAATAAAACCTAGTAAAGGTATTATTACCAAACTTGTTACAAAAAACAAACTCGGAAATTGATGAAAATAATACAAACTTATTGGTAAAACACCCAATTGTGCGGATATGGATATTGCTAATAATTGTCCTAATTTTTTAAAAAGCCATAATTTTGGATGATACCAAGATGTAAGCAATGGGTAAAAATATACGATAGAAAAAACCGCTAAATAACTCAACTGAAAACCTACACTAAAAAGGTACAACGGATTTACCAACAACAACAAAAACATAGATAAAAATAAATTGTGTAGGATGTTTGTTTCTTTGTTTAGTAATACACCTATGGCAATTGCTGTAAACATAGTAACAGCTCTAATTATAGATGGTGAAAATCCTGCGAGTAAAGCATATAGCCACAATAAAACAATTACGAGTAGCAATTTTATAATTTTCCCGTTTTTAAACATTTCTAATGGTTTAAAAAGGGTGTTTAGCAGCAATAATAAAATGCCTATATGCAATCCAGATACTGCCAAAATATGCATGGCTCCAGCACCTGCATAACTTTGTAATAATTCTTTAGAAACATCTTGCTTTTGTCCTAACAACAATGCATTTATTATGGCTAATTCGTCTTTTTTAAAATGGTATTTTACTAAGGATTTGTTTATTTTTTTTCTTATTCTAAATACAATTTCGTGGAGGTTTTTTGTTTTGTTTGGCAGCAGGTATATTTCATCTTCCATTACGGTTATTTGATGATATATTTGTTGCGTTTTTAAATAGTCTTGGTAATTAAATTGATACAAGTTCAACGGTTTATTTATTGTTTTAAAGATGGTTTTTACTTGTATGTTTTCTCCAACATTTAAACGTTTGGTTGTACTGTTCTTTTTTATATTTAGCAATAGTTTTCCAACTACTTTTGTTTTATTTAATTGTATAATTTTTGCTTCGTATTTATGGTAATATTTATTAGATTTTAACGGTTTACTTATCGTTAGAATTACGATATTTTTATCTTTTATAAAATGACTGTAATGTTTTTTTTGAAATTGGCTGTTTTGTATGGTTATTGCGCTAATTCCGATAATAAAAAACAAAATATAAGCAACGATATTAAAATAATATTTTTTGGTATATATTTTATTTGCATGCCAATACACCAAACTAAGTATTGTAAGTGCCCCAAATAAATATGCCAATACTTTAGATAAATCTGGATTTATAGAATAGCCAAAAAGGATTCCTAAAATCATAAAAAAGCACAGCGTTGCTGGTATGTAAGTGTGTATTTTCATAGCAGTGAAAAGTTATATTACTTATTAAATCTTGCAAAGATGCAAAGACGCAAATATTATGGTATTTTCTTTAATTTTACCTTTGTATAAAGAGAGCCTTTACTTTCGTTTTTTTAGTAAAAATTTAATAAAGATATAAAGCAAAATTATACAACCAATAATTACGGTAATTTGCCATAGTAGTAGTGGTAAAAAATATTCGTTTATAGTGTGTTTGGTCATTTCTATTTTACATCGTGCTTTATTTATTCATATTCGTTGATACCGTACAATATTTCTTTCATTTTGCTACCGTTTATTTCTACAGGTTTATATGCAGTATTAAATTTATCAATTGCAATATCTATATCGTTTTTTAGTTTTTTATATGCAATAGGTAAACTACTGTTACATTGCTGTTCATTTTCGTAAGAATTTAATATAATTTTAAACTTTTCGTAAAACTGTGCTCCTTGATTTATAAAATTATTATATGCTGTAATGAATTGTAATAGTCTGTCTATTGGAAAATTTAAGTCTATTTGCATACGCATTATTTTAGAGGCATTGGTATTTTTATTTATTTCGGCATTTAGTTTTTCTAAAAATTGGTCTAAATGTTCTCTTACGATATCCCAATCGTCATTATTACGACATTCTTTTATTGGTGTATGGTATTTTATTGGCTTGGTATAATCAATAAATAAGCGTTCTAAATTTAGTTTGATTTTTTCGTTACTTTTTTGTAAAAAAGCGGTTTCAAAATAAATGTTATTAAGGTCGTTATTCATCCGTAAAGTAAAATCTAAAATACATTCTACTTTTTTTAAATCCGTTTCTTTCTCTTTGCTACTTGCGTTACTATTAAATAAGCCAATAAATGTATCTACAACAGATGCATAAACGTTATTTCCAATAATGCTACTCACTCGAAAAGATTTCCTTTTGTCTGTTTTGGATTTTATATAGTCTTTTACTTGAATAAATTCTGGATAGGTATTTGGATTTCCTATTTTACTAATTTCATTAAAGGTTGTTATGGATGAAAAATGATGATCTAGCGACAATACTTTTTCATATAATATTTTTATGATGGACAAGCCTTTTAGATAGCGTATTTTATTAATATTTGCCTTTTCTTTTTTATTAATAATTTTTAATC
>WFMU01000476.1 GCA_015488935.1 Flavobacteriaceae bacterium
TAGCATTACAGATATTTTAGCCAACAAAGTAGATACGATTATTTTTGACAATAATACCATTACAAATAAAGATATTATTAAAGCCATCCAAGAATTAAATAATAAAGGGTTAACCTTTCGGTTTATTCCTAAAGGAGCTAATTTTTATATTGGTAGCGATAATTCTGTAGATAAAGGTGATGTTGTTCTATTTTAACTTTTAAACAATGAATGTAGTTATAAACAAAACTTGGAAACCGATTTTAAAAGACGAATTTAATAAAGATTATTTTAAAAATTTGGCTTCTTTTGTAAAATCAGAATATAAATACTATACTTGTTTTCCAAAGGGAAATGAAATTTTTAATGCTTTTAATGCTTGTACTTTTGATGCTTTAAAAGTAGTTATTATTGGACAAGACCCATATCATGGTGTTGGACAAGCAAATGGTTTGTGTTTTTCGGTTAACGATGGTATTGCACAGCCACCTTCTTTGATAAATATATTTAAAGAATTACAAACAGATATTAATAAACCCATACCAAAAAGTGGTAATTTAATTTCGTGGGCAAATCAAGGAGTATTATTACTCAATGCTACATTAACGGTAAGAGCACATCAAGCAGGTTCGCATCAAAAACAGGGTTGGGAACAATTTACAGATGCTGTAATTCAACAAATATCTAACAAAAAAGAGAATGTGGTTTTTTTACTTTGGGGAGGTTTTGCCAAGAAAAAAGGTGCTAAAATTGATAAAACAAAGCACCATATATTAACCTCTGGACATCCATCTCCATTAAGCGCAAATAGAGGCTATTGGTTTGGAAATAAGCATTTTTCTAAAACCAATGATTTTTTAAAAAAACAAGGTTTAGATATAATTGAATGGTAATTTTTATTGCAATGTTCGCAAGTTGGTCTAATACCAGTTGCAAAGCAAAACACGCTATATAAATCCGTTCTATTTCCCTTTTTCTTTGTTATAAATTATTCCCATAAACATAGCTATGCAAAGAATTTATGCCTCAAAAAGAAAAATATATTCTAATTTATTTATAACGTATTTTGCTTCACAATTGGTCTAATTTTTTGCTATATCAATTAAACCCCAAATTGTGCCAAATGATGGTCTAGATGTTTGTAAAATAGATTATTCCATTCTTCTGCAGTTAACTTACCAAAAGATTTGGTCTCTTTAGGCAAAAGAACCTCCACACCATTTTCTTGTGTTTTGGTAATATATGCAATCAAGCGACTTTTTTCTTTTTCAAAATCCTTATCATCTTCTACCACAAAGTACGGAGCAGTACGTCCATTTCTTGGAAAAGGTTTTGGTCCAACTACTTTATTTTTTACAAAAGTTTTTAGCATAAAGCGAACAAAAGCATTTGGTTTTGGAAACTTTTCACTTTCATACACTACTTCGTATTGTATATTTAAGTGTGCTAACATTTGTGCAGCACTCATTTTTCCCCAAACTCGTTTAGAATCTGGAGAGAGTTTATTAATTCTATCGATAACTTCTTGTGCGATTTCTTTTTTAAAAATATTTTTCATTTAGTAGTATTTTAGTTAGTTTTTATTAATTCATAAAAGTGTATTGTACTAAGTTTGCGCCCATTTTTAAAGCTTTCTCGCGTAATTCTTGTGGGTCATGATGAACCGTTTGGTCTTCCCAACCATCACTTAAATCACATTGGTAATCGTAAAAACACACCAGTCTTCCTTCATAAAAAATTCCAAACCCTTGAGCAGGTTTATTATCGTGTTCATGAATTTTTGGTAAACGCTCAAAATCGTAAGTCTGATGATATATTGGATGATTATAAGGTATTTCTTGAAATTCTAATTTTGGAAATACTTTTTTCATTTCTCTACGAATATATTTATCAATACCATAGTTATCAGAAATATGTAAAAAGCCTCCAGATGTTAGATAATTCCTTAAATTTTTAACGGTATCATCATCAAAAAAAACATTTCCATGTCCTGTAATAAAAACCATTGGATAATTAAACAATTCTACACTATTTGGTGCTACTACTTTTGGTTTATCTTTTAGTTTTGTATGAATATTCTGATTACAAAATGCAATTAAATTTGGCAATGATGTTGGATTTGCATACCAATCGCCACCACCATCGTACTTTAATATTGCTAATTCTTGTGCTTGTATAAGTTGCAGACTTACAAATAAAAATAGACTAATTATATATTTCATTTTTGTTTATTTATTATTTTCGCTTTTATTAATGTTTGCATAGATAGACCTTTTCCGAAACAACTTTACTTCTTTTTATTTTTTTTGCAAAAGAACAAGCATCCAAAGTTATTTATTTCTATTATCTTGATGCAAAGAGTGTTCCTACTTTTTTTCATCCATTCATAATCCAAAGCTCAAAATTCAATCTCGAGACTTCGGAACAACACCCAAAACTTCATTCATTTACAAAAGCAACGCTATGTGCTGCCACAATTCCAGCAGTTTCGGTTCTTAAACGACTATTGCCCAAAGATACAGGAATAAATTTATGTTGCAAGGCTTGTATAATTTCGTTTTCCGAAAAATCACCTTCTGGACCAATTAATACGGTAGTATCATTTCCTTGTTTTAATTGACTTTTTAATGTTTTTTTGGCAGTTTCTTCGCAATGAGCGATAAATAAATCACCAGATTTTTCTTCTTTTATAAAGTTTTTAAAAGTAATTGCTTCGTTTAACTTTGGTAAATAAAATCGCTTAGATTGTTTCATTGCTGCAATTAATACTTTTTCTAATCGCTCTCTTTTTACAATTTTTCGTTCAGAATGTGCACATATTATTGGTGTAATTTCACTAATACCAATTTCTGTTGCTTTTTCTAAAAACCATTCTAAACGTTGGTTATTTTTTGTAGGAGCAATGGCAACATGCAATTTGTAATCCAGAGGATTATTAATATACTTTTCGTCCACTATTTGTACCGAACAACGCTTATCATTTGCAATACTAATTTTTGAAGTAAACAAATATCCTTTTCCGTTTGTAATGTATAAAATATCATCTTCTTTTTTTCGAAGCACACGAACAATGTGTTTACTTTCAATTTTATCAAAAGTAAACAATGTATCGTTTGGTTTTAAATTAGTATCGTAAAAAAGTTGCATCGCGTTTAATTATTCTTCTTTACTTTTTCTTTTTCGTCTTCGCTCTCTTCTATGTCTTTTTCTTCCTTTTTTCTTTTTCTTAAAGAAAGATGGTGTACCACGTTTTGCACGTCTGCTTTTTCTACGTTTGTGTTTTTTTATTTTTCTAACTTTAGGTTTTCTTTTTCGTTTTTTAAATATACGCTTAAAAAATGGCTCTTTAGTTCCTTTTAATTCGGTACCTGCTTTTCTTTTCTTAGCATGACCATCTAATCGCCAAGAACCTCCTAAACTGGCATAGTTTGAGAATCCGCCACCAATTAAACTAGTTCTAGCAGCAAGATCTACTTGCAAGTTATTATTTACCAAATATGCAGCTCCAACTCCATATTGAAATTCGTTATTTGCCACTTTTTTAAAGACACCTTGATGTTCTCCAAAAATAGACCACTTTTCATTTAGTGCATAAGTTGCCGTAACCATGTAACCATATTCTAAATCTTGCGCTATTTTATCTACAATCAAGTTACTAATGATTACAAAACGACTACTGATATCATTTTGCAATAAAATAACACCTTTAAAACTCATGCCATTTTCTTTAAATCCACTACTCAAAAAATTAGAATTCCAACCTACATAAACACCAACAGATGGTATTAGTCGTTTAAAATCAAAAGCATGTCTTTTTTTCCAACTTCTAATTTCCTTAGACCTATCTGCATATTTCTGGTTATAAACTAAAAATTTAGCACCCAAAGTAAGTTCGCTAATACCAGTAACCGTTTGCTTATTGGTATTAAATATATTGTGAAAAGATCTTTTATCGCTTTGAAAAGCAAATCCTAAATTAAATTCTAGTTTTTCAGAAAAAGCACCATAACGTAAAAAAAGATTCGCGCCAAGAGAATTATCTGTATAAAAAGTAGATTTTAAATCATTCTTTCGATAAAAAGCACCGGTTTCTAATTGAAATACCTTTGTTCCAACACCATAAGGACTTTCAGAAAAACCCGGTCTTTTAGAATTAATTATTTCCGTATATTGTGCTTCTAAACTCTGAAAACCTATAAATAATAAGGCTATTAC
>WFMU01000477.1 GCA_015488935.1 Flavobacteriaceae bacterium
CCATAACATTTGCATTTTCAAATTTGAGTATTCCACCATTAATTCCGTTTGTAATCTTTGGAAGTATTAAAATAGGAAACCTTATTTTAGGAACCAAATCTAAATTTGATTTTAATAACCTAGCAGCAAATATTAAGTTACTTTCTAATGTAAAAGAATACATTATTGGTAGCTTTGCACTTGCAATTATAGTATCGTTAGTATTGGGAAGTCTAAGTTATATTATTCTGAAATTAAAAAAACAGTGATAAATCCATTTTATAAAACATACCATCTTTTTAAAACCAAAAAAATAGCCCTTTTTGCTACTCTTTTACTGCTTGCAAGTCTTTTGTTATTTATGGCATTCAAATTAAATTTTGAAGAAGATATTACCAAATTAATACCACAATCCGAAGAAACCAAAACCCTAAATAAAGTACTAAATAATGTCGATTTTTCGGATAAGATAATTGTTAATATAAGCGTTAAAGAAAAAGGAAATCCGAATAAATTAGCAGCATTTGCTACAGAATTATTAGATAGTATTCGCAAACATTGCAAAGAAGATATTTTAAATATTCAAGGAGAAATCACCAACGATAACATGGTACAAACCATGGATTTTGTTTACGATAACCTGCCACTTTTTTTAAATGATAAAGACTATCAATACGCAAAACAAAAACTAGTATCAGATAGTATTGCACAAGTAGTACAAAACAATTACAAAACATTAGTTTCGCCAAGTGGATTAATAGCAAAAAAAATTATTAGAAAAGATCCATTAGGATTAACATTTAAAGCATTAAAAAAATTGGAAAGCCTAAAAATAGCAGATAATTTTGATATATATAATGGCTTTTTAATGACTTCGAACAGAAAAAATATCCTGCTGTTTATCAAACCCAAATTACCAGCAAACGAAACCGATGCAAATGCCTTATTTGTAAAAAAATTATATCAAATATCAGAAAGTTTAAACCATAAATATAAAGATGTTGTAAACGCTGAGTATTACGGTTCAACCGTAATTGCAGTAGCCAATGCAAACCAAATTAAAACCGACATACAATTTACCGTGAGTATTGCAATGACCATACTCCTACTCATTCTAATTCTCTTTTATAAAAAGCTAGTTATTCCGCTAATTTTATTTTTACCAACAATTTTTGGTGCTTTAGTTGCAGTAGTATCGCTCTATTTTATACGAGAAAAAGTATCGGCAATCTCTTTAGGAATAGGTTCTATTTTATTGGGAATAACTTTAGATTATTCGTTGCATATACTCACACATTTTAGAAAAAATCAAAATATAAAACAGTTATATAAAGACATTACACAACCAATTTTAATGAGTAGTATTACTACAGCAATCGCCTTTTTATGTTTGCTATTATTAAAATCACAAGCATTACAAGATTTAGGAATTTTTGCTTCTATAAGTGTGTTGAGTTCTTCGGTATTTGCACTATTTTTAATACCACTTTTATACCAACCAAAAACAGGACAAAAAGAACAATCTAACAACATTATAGAAAAAATTGCAAGTTATAATTACGATAAAAGTAAATTTCTAATTTTTGGCATAATTGCCTTGTTTATTGTTGGTTTATTTACCTATAATAAAGTAACATTTAATAAAGATTTATCTAAAATGAATTATATGAATGCTACTAGCCTTACGGCGGAAGCACATTTAGATTCTATTTTAAACCTATCGTCAAAATCGGTATATATAGTTGCTTATGGAAAAAATAAAGATAGTGTATTAGATGCCAATTTTGCCATTAGCAATATGCTAAAAAAAGCAAAAAAAGAAGAAACTGTCGTACAATACAGTTCCATAGGCTCTATTGTACTATCCGAAAAAAAACAACAAGAAAAAATTGCCAAATGGAATGCCTTTTGGTCTAAAAACACAAAAGAAAAAATTAAAGAAAACCTAATTATAAACGGAAAAAAAGTTGGTTTTAACAAAACTACCTACCAACCGTTTTATAATTTAATAAACAAAGAATTTAAGACTATAGACCTAAAAAAATATGGCGAAGTAAAATCACTTTTAACCCAAGAATATATTTCGGATAAAGCATTTAAAACAGCCGTATCTATTGTAAAACTAAATTCAGAAAAAAAAGCTGCATTAAAAAAATTAGTTGCCAATATACCAAGCACTTTGCTCATCGATAGAAAAGAAATTAACGAGACTTTTTTGGGTGGACTTAAAGACAATTTTTCGAGCTTAATCAACTATTCGCTTTTAGCAGTTGTGTTAATTTTGTTTTTCTTTTATCGAAATATAGAGCTTACTATTCTAACCAGTATTCCAATAACTTTAACATGGATACTAACTTTGGGATTAATGTACCTTTTTAGCATAGAGTTTACCATTTTTAATGTGATTATATCTACTTTTATCTTTGGTTTAGGTGTTGATTACAGCATCTTTTTAACCAATGCCTTGGTAAAAGATTACAC
>WFMU01000478.1 GCA_015488935.1 Flavobacteriaceae bacterium
ATGTGTATAAGAGACAGGAAAAATAATTTACAATAGCTTGTTTTAGTAAAACAGTTTGTTCGCCACCTTTAAGAAACGGTAGGTTTTCTACAAGATTGTAATGAGGCCAACCATCTTTATCAAAATAATCAAAAGTATAATAGCCAAAAGGTTCTAATAAACGACAAATTGCAATATGCATTAACGCTATTTTTTCGTCTTTGGTAAATTTTTGAAATCCTTTTCCTAACTCTTGTACACCAATAAGATATACTATTGAATCGACATCCATTAATTCGCCATCTGCAAATTTATCTGAAATTTTTTTTTGAATAGTTTCCCATTTTTGTTTTATATTTTCGTTTACCGACATCTGATTTTTATTTTATGCAAAGAACGTAAATTTTATGTATCCTTATAGGTTACATCATGTAAAATTAAGCCTGAGGCAGGAGCAACAAACGGCAAAGGTTTATCAATGTTGTGTTCTACTAGTGATTTTTTTATAAAATCGATACTAATCTGTCCTTGTCCAAGTCTAAAAAGAGTACCCATAATTAAGCGTACTTGATTTCTTAAAAAACCTTTACTTTTAATACGGTACATATATGTTTTTTCTGGAAAAAAATTAGCCGAATATATATTGTTTTCTACAATTTCGCTCACAAGTATTTCTCTGTTGTAATTTGCAAATCCTGTTGGTTTGGTGCAAAAGTGTTTAAACCAGTGTTTTCCTTGAAATAATTGTGCTCCTTTTTGCATTAATTCTAAATCTAAATCTTGATAAAAACAAGTTAATATTGGAGCTGCAAATGGATGGTTTTTACTTCCAAAAGAAAAAAAGTATAAATATTCTTTTACTTTAGAATCGTTAATAACATTAAATTTACCATCTACTTCTTTTATGGATATGGCTTTAATATCGTTTGGTAAATTCATGTTAAAATTGATTAAAAATTGTTTTAAATCTTTAATCTCTTCATAAATAAATAATTCCATCGGAAAGTTTGTTGCCGATACTCTAGCATCTGTTCTTCCTGCTCCCAAAATTTTTACTTTGTTTTTACCTAGAATAAATTTTAGTGTTTTTTCTACATGACCTTGTAGTGTTTTTAGGTTTTCTTGCCTTTGCCATCCATGAAAACGGAATCCTAAAAATTGTAATTGTATGAGGTAAAAATATCTTTTCATTTCGTTGGTAAAAGTACTATCAATTAATGGAAAATAAATTAATTTACATTAACTTTTTAAAAGATAATAAAATCTTTATATTTGTGCTATGTTAACAAATTCGAGTAAATACGCAATTAGAGCCGTTTTATATTTGGCAGTTTATACCAATGAAAATAAAAAAATGGGTTCTAAAGAAGTTGCAGATTCTATTAAAATTCCTGCACCATTCTTGGCTAAGATTTTGCAGAAATTAGTTAAAGATGATTTAATTTCTTCAACAAAAGGACCTAGAGGTGGTTTTTATTTAACGGAGGAAAATTTAGAAAAGTCAATGTTAGATATTGTTGCCTGTTCTGAGGGTATTGATTTATTTAAAGAATGTTTTTTAGGTTTAGAACGTTGCGGTGATGAAAATCCGTGTGCCATACACCACATGGTTGCTCCTTTTAAAAAGATGATGATTGAAGGTATGGGTAATAAGACTATTGCCGAATTTGCAAAAGAAACAAAAGAAGGAAAATCTTTTTTATTTTTGGAGGATTAGTAAACGGAAATCAAAAAAAAGCTTGTCTAAAAATATAGACAAGCTTTAAAATATTGGTTTAGTGTATTTTCTATTCTGCGTCCCACCACATTCTAGTAAGTAATGTATCTCCACCTTGTTGTTCTATTGCTGCTGCAACATTGGTTGGATTATTCAATTTTTCAGAACCAGGATATACAAATCGTCTTGGGATTTGACCATTTGTTAGTGTTGCTGCAATTGCAAATGGTACTAACTGTGGATAACCAGATCTTTTCCAATTAGAATAAGTTTCTAATCCATTTCCAAAAGTAGCTACCCAATATTGTTCGTTTATCATTTTTAATGCTTCTGCTGGTACAAATGGGTTAGCTGTTAGATAATCGTCTATTTGTGTGTTTGTAATTTCTACACCATGTCCGTACATAGATAAATAACTCATTGCTGCTCTAACACCTGCGTTGTAATGAGCTTCTACATCGCCACCAGCTAAATTCCATCGTTCTGCTGCTTCGGCAAGCATAAATTCTACTTCGGCATAGGTTTGAAAGAAAAAAGGTGCATCGTAAATAATAATTCCAGAGCCTCCAAAAATATTAATATTTGGTTTTGAGTTTGCTGCTCCTCGTGTAGGGTCGTTAATATCTTGTCCAAATTGCAAATCAAAATCGGTATTTCCATCTACAGTAGAGCATAAAACCGAAACACGAGGGTCGTTTCTTGTTTTCATAAAATCCATAAAGGTTTTTGATATTTTAACTTGATTTTCGTGTCTTGAGGTAAAACATTTGGTTAAAGGGTTTACGTTTGGACCAAAACTGTTTGCATTATTTTCGTATTGTACAAAAGCAATATCGTCATTGCTTTCCATTACACCTCCTGCAATTGCTTTGGCTGCCCAAGTTTGTGCAGCGGCAGGATCTACTTTTACCATACGCATTGCTAATCTTAACATTAGGGAGTTTGCAAATTTTTTCCATTTGGTATTATCGCCACCAAATAGTAAATCTGCAGAGCCATAAGAGTTACTACCACCACTATTTAATGTAGCAGCAGAATTTTCTAATGTGGTTAACATGTCTGCGTAAATATCACTTTGCTTGTCGTATTTTGGAAACCGAATACCGTCTATAAAACCTCTTCCTGCTTCGGTATATGGTATATCGCCATAAGCATCGGTTAATCTACTAAAAATTAATACTTTTTGTACTCTTGCAATTGCTAGGTCTATGGCAGCTGTTGGGCTGTCACTTTTTTCTAATTGTACTTCTAAATCTACAATACTTTTAACAGAGGTTTGGTATTGTTCTTCAAAAAACCAGTGTGTATGTCCTTCTTTATAATTAAAAATTGGTCCATAGTGTGTAATATTTAGGTGTTGAATATCTGGCATGAGATGTATCATATTCCAAAATAAATAAGCAACATAACTTTTTCCGCCTGTATATAATTGTGCATAGGTTAATTTTGTGGCTGGACTTATTTGTGAAGGTTTTGCTGGATTTACATTTAAATCTTCAAAACCATCATCACACGATCCAAAGGATAGCATTAATACGAGTATTATAATTATTTTTTTCATGATTCTTAATTTTAAAATTTAACATTTAATGTAAAACCAACACTTCTTGTTGCTGGTAATCCAAACCTTTCTATTCCTTGCGAATTTAGGTTATTTAGCGATGCTTCTGGATCTATATTATCTACTTTTTTCATAATGTAGAATAAATTTCTTCCTATTAACGATAGTCTTAAATCGCTAATAAAGGTATGGTTTAAAAATTTAGATGGTAAATCGTACGAAATACTTAATTCTCTAAATTTAATAAAATCGGTATCGTAAACAAATTCTTCTGCAATTCCAGAATTTTCTGCTGCTATTAATCCGTAGTAAGTTCTTAAATTTTCTGGTGCTACGGTAATGGAGAATGGTTGTCCTGTTGCATCGTCAATTCCGTTAACTACCAAGCCATTTTCTCTACCTTCTAATGTTTTTTTGTGTAAACCTCGTAACATTAATTCTCGGTTTGTTCCAGAATGTACTTGTCCGCCATATTTAGCATCAATTAAAAATCCTAAGGATATATTTTTATATTTAAATGTATTTGTAAGTCCAAGGGTTAATGGTGCTACTCCTTGTCCTAAAACTTTATTTTCGCCTTGTATAGGTTTTGGAATGGTTCCGCTTATATCATACATAATATTTCCATTTGCATCTCTTTTGTATGAAGAGCCATAAATAACGCCATAATGTTCTCCTACGATATGAGAGATAATGGCTGTTTTTGAACGTGATAGACTTCCATCTACGTTTATTGGTGTATCTTCATCGTCTGTATGGATAATTCTACTGTTGTTATATCCTAAATTAAAGGAGGTACTCCATGAAAAATTATCGTTTTTATAAGGAGCGCCTCCAATTAAAAATTCTAATCCTTGATTTTCTAATTCTCCAATATTAAGTAATGCAGAGGTATATCCAGAAGATAATGATGCTGCTGCAGTAACAATATCTTTAGTGGTTTTATTTTTATAATATGCAATATCTAAATTCATTCTATTTTTAAAAAATCGACCATCAAATCCAACTTCAAATTCATTTTTTTGGAAAGGAACTAAATCTGGATTAGGTATTGAATTTCCGTTTACTTGTCCTAATGGTTGTCCTTGGAATGAGCCTGTAATGGCGTAATCTAAATTTAAACTAAAAGCATTTTGTGCTCCTCCAGCTACTTGTGCATAACTTGCTCTTACTTTGGCATAGTTTATTGCTTCTGGTAATTTTAATGCTTTGTTTAGTAGCAAACTACTACTTAAAGACCAGTAAAATTCGTTGTTTGGTGTTGTTTTACCAGGATAGGATAGTGTGGAAAACCAATCGTTTCTTCCTGTATAGGTTACAAAGAAAAAATTATCATAATCTACTTCAAATGAGCCATAAATAGAGCTTGTTTTGGTTGGTATATAAGTATATGTTGGTTCTGGTAATGTGGTATTGTTTAAATCTTCTATATCTGGTACTACAAAATTACTACCTGTTGCACTTAGTGCTTCAAAAGTTTTTTTTCTAGTATTTACACCAATTACAGAGTTTGTTGCTATTTTACCTATTAATTTTTTACTCATTCCAAGCATCACATCGGTATCAAATAGACTATATGTAAATTTAGATTGGTATAATTTACCAGATGGTGCGTAAGCTGTTCCATAAGGTGTTACTCTTCTTCTGGATAAATCGTAGGTATCTATTCCTGCTCTTCCTGTGAGGTAAAGCCAATCTAAAATATCGTATTTTAAAGTTCCTGATGCTATAATTCTATTTTTTCTATCGTCGTTATTAAATTTATTTACTGCCCAATATGGATTGGTAATAAATTGGCTTGGTTGAAATCGTAATTCTGTTCCGTTATCATTATAACCAGGTTTTAAATCGTAAATATTTAAACTACTTGGTAAAACAAATGCTACAGTATTTGCATTTCCTGGTGTATCTCCAATAGTTACACGGTTGTGTACTTTTTCAATAATATACTTGGTGTTAATGGAGGAGGTTAGTTTTGGGTTTATTTGTGCAGTTGCATTTAAAGCAAAGGATTTTCTGTTTAAAGTGGTTTTTGGAAAAATATCTTTATTTTCTAAATTAGAAAAAGAAAAACGGTAACTTGTTTTTTCTCCTGCTTTAGTAAATGCAACAGAGTTTACTGCTGTAGTACCTGTATTGTAGAATTTATCTAAGTTATTTCCTGTATATGTATATGGTCTTTTAACACCATCCCAATTGTAAACGAGTAAATCATCAAACCTTGCTCCCCAAGATTGTAGGGTACTTGTATATGCGTCTGAAATGGCATTTGCTGTATCTGCTATTTCTACTGGATTTCCTGTAATATCGTACTCAAAACCTGGCTTTAATGCATTGTTTCCTTGACCATAAGTTGTTTGAAAGTCTTGTAGGTTGGTATTTACTTTATCGAAAGAAAATGAACTGGAGAATTCTACACCAAATCCTTGTTGTTTTTTTCCAGATTTTGTAGTAATCATAATAACTCCATTTGATGCTTGTGCTCCGTATAATGCTGCTGCAGAGCTTCCTTTTAGTACCGAAACGGTTTCTATATCATCTGGATTAATAGAGGAAACATCGTCTCCACCATCGCCGTGTTCTCCTCCAAATGCTCCAACGGCTGAGCCTTTGGTTTGGTTTATTATAGGAATACCATCAACTACATATAAAGGTTGGTTGTTTCCTGTTAAGGAACTGGCTCCTCTAATAATAACTCTACCAGAGCCAGATGCTCCTGTACTATTGGTAGAAATATTTACACCTGCTACTCTACCTTGTAAAGCGTTTATAGCACTAGTTGTTTTTACTTGAGCCATTTCTTCTCCACTTACTTTAGTTAGTGCATAACCTAGTGCTTTTGCTTCTTTTTTAATTCCTAAAGCTGTTACAACTACTTCGTCTAAACTTGTTGCATCTTCTACTAATTCTGCGTTAACTACAACGCTATTTTCGGTTAATTTTACAGAAACTGTTTTGTATCCTATAAATTTAAAAATAAGGAGTTTGCCTTTTTTTTCTTCTGTTTTAATGGCATACTTTCCATCAAAATCAGTAACACTACCAGTGTTGGTTCCATCAATAATTACAGTAACGCCAGGTAATGGGTTACCACTGGCTTTTTCGGTAACAGTACCTGAAATGGTTTTGGATTGTGCAAATATTCCTTGCACAACAAAAAATATTAATACTGTTAAACAATAATAATTTTTTCTCATAAAATTTGGTTTTTTAAATGTTGATTACCCAAAGATAAGGTTAATATTGCTCTTCTACAACTTATCGTGCTAACTTAAATGTAAAAATTTACAGTAATAAAAAAAATAGGAAGTAACTGGTTGTTTTGTTGCTAGTTTCTAAAAATTTCCGTAAAGCTGTTTTGGCAAAACAGCTTTATGGAAATAAAGTAATACTAAATTCTTTTTAGAAAATAGTTAGGTTTAAAAAAATATTAACTTCTAACAGGAATGTTTTGTATTAAGTCGATATATAAGTTAATTTGTTTTTTTAAGTCTTTACGTTCGTAAATAGCGTCTAAGAAGCCGTGTTCTAGTACAAATTCGGAACGTTGAAATCCTTCTGGTAAATCTTTTCCTGTGGTATCTTTTACAATTCTTGGTCCTGCAAATGCTATTAGTGCATTTGGTTCTGCAATATTTATATCTCCAAGCATGGCAAAGGATGCTGTTGTTCCTCCAGTTGTTGGGTCGGTACAGAGTGAGATATAAGGTATTTTTGCTTCTGCTAATTGTGCTAGTTTTACCGATGTTTTTGCCAATTGCATTAACGATAGTGATGCTTCTTGCATACGTGCTCCTCCTGATTTAGAAATCATTAAAAATGGTATGTTATTTTTAATAGAATAGTCTATTGCACGTGCTATTTTTTCTCCTACAACGCTTCCCATAGAGCCACCAATAAAGCTAAAGTCCATTGCAGCAATTACAATATCTTTGCCTAAAGATTTTCCTACGGCTGTACGTACTGCATCTGTTAGGTTTGTTTTTTCTTTTGCTGCTTTTAAACGGTCTGTATATTTTTTAGTGTCTTCGAATTTTAATGGGTCTTTGGAGCTTAAATTTTTGTCTAGCTCTTTGTATTTATTATCATCAAAAAGTATTTCGAAATATTCATTACTTCCAATTCTTACATGGTAACCGTCTTCTGGACTTACATATAAGTTTTCTTTTAATTCGTTTGAATCAATAATTTTTCCACTTGGTGTTTTATACCAAAGTCCTTTAGGAACATCTTTTTTATCTTCGGTTGAAGTTGTAATTCCTTTATCTTTTCTTTTAAACCAACTCATATTTTATATTTTGATTTACAGTTCGACAAACATAAATAAATTTTACGATTAAAGTACATCGATACAGTTTAAATCTTTAAATGCTTGTTTTAATCTTTCTTTAAATGCTTGTTCTCCAAATCGCAACCATTTTCTTGGGTCGTAGTATTTTTTATTTGGTAAATCTTCTCCATCTGGATTTCCTATTTGTGTTTTTAAATAGGCTGCATTTTCGTTAAAATAATCGCGAACACCTGTCATAAATGCATATTGTAAATCGGTATCAATATTCATTTTTACGACACCATAACTTATGGCTTCTTTGATTTCTGCTGCTGTAGATCCAGATCCTCCGTGAAATACAAAATCTACTGGGTTTGTTGTGGTATGGTATTTATTTTCGATAAATTTTTGTGAATTATCTAAAATTTTAGGCGTTAATTTTACGTTTCCCGGTTTATAAACACCATGTACATTCCCAAAGGATGCTGCTATTGTAAAACGTTTGCTTATTTTTAGTAATTCTTCATATGCGTAAGCGACTTCTTCGGGTTGTGTATATAATTTAGATGCATCTACATCGCTGTTATCTACGCCATCTTCTTCGCCACCTGTTATACCTAATTCTATTTCTAGAGTCATGCCCATTTTATCCATTCTTGCCAAATAATTTTTACAGATTTCGATATTTTCTTCTATTGGCTCTTCCGATAGGTCAATCATGTGCGAACTAAATAATGGCACGCCATTTTCTTTGTAGAATTGTTCTCCTGCATCTAACAAACCATCTATCCAAGGTAATAATTTTTTGGCACAATGGTCGGTGTGTAATATTACCGGAATATCGTATTCTTTTGCTAGTAAATGTACATGTTTTGCTCCTGCAATAGCACCTGCAATTGCTGCTTTTTGGTTTTCGTTAGATAGTCCTTTTCCTGCATTAAATTGTCCACCACCATTAGAAAATTGTACAATTACTGGTGCATTTACTTCTTTGGCTGCTTCTAAAACGGCATTAATAGAACTTGAGCCTATTACATTTGCTGCTGGTAGTGCAAAGTTTTTTGTTTTTGCTAGTTGAAATATTTCTTGTACGGTATCTTCGCTTGCTACGCCTGATTTTATTTTTTTTGACATTTTTTTGAATTAAATGAGTTACAAAAATACAAAAAAGTGGCGACTAAAATTGCTTAGTTTTAAATAAATTAGAAAGGGTAGTTTATTCCAAAATTAAATACGGCATGTTTAAAGTTGTAATTGCTAAACCATTTATTTTCTTGCAAATATGGTTCGTAGGTTTTAAATCCGAAATCGGTTCTAAATATTAAAAATCCAAAATCGTATCGCAATCCAAATCCAGAACCTACGGCAATATCTTGTAATGATTTTAAGGTTTTAAATTTTGCATTTTCACTTGTTAAGTTTGAGTTTGTAAGATCCCAAACGTTTCCTGCATCAATAAATATGGCACTGTAAAGGCTATTAATTACTCGAAAACGATATTCAAAATTGGAAACAATTTTTAAATTTCCGATATTAAAGTCTAAGTTACTTACAGAAGAGCCTGGTCCTAAATCAAAAGTTCGCCATGCTCTAATATCGTTTGAGCCTCCTGCTCGGTAGCTTCTACTAAAAGGGATTTCGGTAGAATTACCAAATGGTATTGCTGCTCCAATAAAAGTTCTAAAAACTAAATTGTTATGGTTGTATAAATTCCAATATCTTTTATATTCTAGTTCGGTTTTTATGTATTGTGCTATTGGTAATCCAAAGAGGACTTTTCTTCCGTCTTTATTTTTTTTGGTAAGGCTAGTTGTTAAGGAGCCAGATGAGATTATTTTTCCTCTAAAAAAGGTAAATGATTTGTCTCTTATGCTTTTTTTATTATCAAAAGTATATGCATAGGATATGATTGGTACTAATACATCTTCGGTTATTATATCTCTTCGTTCTTTTACACGTTGTACTATTTTATAGTCTTCAAAATTAGAGGTTTCAAATCCGTTTACTGGGTTTAATATGTAGTTTATATATCCCAATTCGTTGGTTATTTGCCCGTTGGCATCCATATTAATTGGGTCTGTAATATTTTGTGCTACTTTACCTAATTTTATTAATTCGGAGCCAAATACATCAAAGTAATTTATAGCATTTAAGTTGTTGATATATTGTATATTAATTAAATCGAATTGATGTTTTGCTCTGTCGCTTGTTTTCCATTTATAGCTAATATTTCCAGTAATATTTTGTCGGTCTAGTCCAATATTTTTTTGAAAACTGGTACTTAAACCAATATTAGTTGATGGACGCATTTTTTTTGGAATGAGTTTATTTGTATTAAAAGGGAAAAATATTCGTGGTATTTTTAAGGAGGTGTTTGCTCCTATTTCCCATGCTGTTAATCCAAAAAAGTTAAAATTAGGATCTGAGGTATCTTCCGAAACATTTAAAAAAGAGCCTTGGATTGAAAATTCAAAAATTTCGGAGCCTTTAAAAATATTTCTATCAATTATTCCAAATTTACCAAGTATTCCAAATGGTTTTATATTGGAGTGTGTTGCTTCTATTTTAGAATCTATTCCAAACTTTTTTAGTGGTGTTAAAAAGATATTTGCGGTTAAGCTTTCGTCTTTATTTTCGATATAATTTATGTTTATTGGCGACCTAAATATTTTAAGGTCATTTAGGTATTGTCTTGTAAGTTTTCTTTCTTTATCTTTATATACTCCGTTTGGTGTTATTCCAATGGCATTTGCTAAATATTTTGGACTGAATTTTAATTTTTTGTGTGCATAAAAGGTGTATCCTTTATAAGCAACGGAATCGTTATATTTTTTGTCTTTAGTGTTATATGAATAATCGGTAAATATTTTAATTTTTTTAACTTTGTGTATTTTAAATGCGGTTCTATAAATACTATCGCCACTTTCTATAACGTGATTTTTTATTTTAAGTAATATATTTTTTTTATAGGATGTGGAATCTCTTACATCTACATCAAATTGTATATAATCTTTTCCAAAATAATAAATTCCAGAATTACGATAGAGTTTTGTTAATCTATTTTGTTCTTTTACAAAGTTATCGGTATCGAATTGTTGTGTGCTTTTAATAAAAGATGCTGCTTTATTTTCTTTGTAAATTTTATCTAGTATTGGCGATTTTATTTGTGTTTGGATACTATCTAAAAAATAGGGTTTGTTTG
>WFMU01000479.1 GCA_015488935.1 Flavobacteriaceae bacterium
GAGATGTGTATAAGAGACAGATATAAAAGACACTTTTGCACGAAATTACCTTAATGCTAAAGGATATTCCGAAAAGAAAAAAAATATTTACCTATTAACTCCTTCCAAAAATTGGTATTTAAAATATTTAGACAATAATATTAATGATACCATTGCTAAAAAAGGAATAAATGTATTTAATACTTTAAATGTTGAAGTTTATAAAGAATTAACAGAAAAAAAATCTGGTAAAGGTTATGAAAATACCATGATGAATTCCATTTCGCAATTTCCTTCTTACACCGATTTTAATAGAAGTTCGCAAATTAGTTATCCTAATAAATATGTAGCCAAAATATGGATGAAGGAAATCTATACCAAAAAAAATAATATCTCTTGGGAGAAATATGTAAAAGGTTTTTTTATCAGTTATTACAGAGGTCTATCACACGAACTAGGACATTCTCTTGGACTTGCACATTCGAATAAGTATCACGGTACAAACAAATGTTTTAAAGCCATGATGAGTCAAAGTGGCAAATCGCCAAGAAATTATATTCAACCAAGTGAAATTGGAAAAATGCACAAAGCGTTAATGACGAGTAATCTCATTCAATTTGTTAGTGAAGATGCAAATTTTAATGTTCCGATGATTATTTCTGAAAATGAAAATTGGGATTTTAAAACGCTTCGCTTTTATCAAGATATTATTGTAAAAGAAGGGAAAATATTAATTCTAAATGGCACGGTTATTTTTCCACCAAATGCAAGTATTACATTAGAAAAAAATGCTACTTTAGTTTTAAATAAAGCAACATTAAAAACTGCCAACAAAAAACCATTTACTAATATTATTAAACGTAAACATGCCACAATCATCCAATATTAAACATATTTTTTTTGATTTAGACCATACACTTTGGGACTTTGATACTAATTCTAAAAAATCGTATGCCTTTATTTTTAAAAAAAATAATATTGCCATAGATATAAATACTTTTATTAAAATATATACACCTATAAATCACGCCTATTGGAAATTATATAGAGAAGAAAAAGTAACTAAAAAGTATTTAAAATACGCACGTTTAAAAGACACATTTGACCGTTTAGGCTATGCTATAAAAGATGAGATGATTGCTATTTTGGCCGAAGAATATTTAGAAAACTTACCAAATTACAATACTTTGTTTGATGGAACCATTGACTTATTAAATTATTTAAAACCAAAATACCAATTACATATTATAACCAATGGTTTTTCTGAAATTCAACAAGCAAAACTCAAAAACGCTAAAATATTAGATTATTTTGAGCAAGTAATCACTTCGGAATCTGTACAAGTAAAAAAACCCAATCCAAAAATTTTCTTTTATGCCTTAAAAAAAGCAAAAGCTTATACTTACCAAAGTGTTATGATTGGCGATAATTTAGAAGCAGATATTTATGGTGCAAAAAATATTGGAATTTCTACCATCTATTGTAATTTTAGCAATGCTACTTCCAATAATAAGGTAACTACAGTTACACAACTAGCACAAATAAAGCAAATTCTGTAAATTTTAGCGTAAACAAATATTATAAATCTAATAAATTTTGTAAATTCACTTTTTTTTACAGCCGTTTTATGGCACTTTTTTTTAACTAACAACAAAGAACGTGAAAACAACAACGCTCCATAATTTATATTATATTAAACTTCTTTTTTTTATAGGAATTTTAATGAGTTCTGTAAAAATTAATTCCCAAACAGTAACT
Source organism: Flavobacteriaceae bacterium (assembly GCA_015488935.1). Taxonomy (GTDB): domain Bacteria; phylum Bacteroidota; class Bacteroidia; order Flavobacteriales; family Flavobacteriaceae; genus S010-17. The sequence continues at coordinate 1,738 of WFMU01000479.1, forward strand.
ACACTTTTACATACTTTAAAAACAACATCTAACGATTCTATTCGCATAGAAACACTAATACAATTATCTAACCAGTATAGAGTGATTAATCAGGATACCGCAATAATGTACGCAAAAAAAGCGTTAGAAATTGAAAAAAAAATCCAAATGACCTATTTAATTACAAAATACAAAGTAGTATTGGTAATTCTTTTTCTTTTAAAGAGGAGTTAGATAGTGCTTTTTTTTATTTAAACAAAGCTAAAACTATTGCAAAAAATGCAAAGTTAAAAGACAAAGAAGCTGGAACTTTGATAAATTTAGGTATTGTATATTC
>WFMU01000480.1 GCA_015488935.1 Flavobacteriaceae bacterium
GAACTTGCAAAATCCGAGAAAAAAATATTATCTAAAAAAGAGCAACACACGTCTAGTGTTGTTAATGAAAAGTATATTATAAAAAAAGAAAGTGCACCAACTATCAATATTGTAGAAAACATGGTAGAAAAAAAGCAAAATATTCTTAGTTCTATTGATGAGATTATTGCCTCTAAAGAAAAAGAAGCACAACTCGCAAAGCAAAATTTAAAGAATACTAAAGAAACAAACATATCTATTCCTAAAAATAGTACGCCATCTGTTTCGGCAGAGATGGATGCAATAATTAGTGACAGTAAACGAGATTTACTACATAAAAATAACATAGAAAAACCAGTTTCTTCAACTATTTCTGAAGTAAAAGATAATACTAAAAAAGAAAAAAACTCGGATACTCAAAATAAAATAATAACCAAAAAAGAAATTATTGAAGAATTGCGTTTGGCAAAAAAAGGGCATAAGCAATGGATTGCTGATGTACAAGTGTTAACTAGAATTGGAAATATTGAAGAAGCAAAATCAACCATTCCAGTAAGTTTTACATCTTGTGATTTTGGTAAATGGTATTATGGAGAAGGACAAATGTTAGCGGAGTTTGAAGCCTATCAAGACCTCGAAAAATCTCATCAAAAAATACATGATATCTACCTTCAAATATTTAATTTATACAAAGTAAAAATAGAAGGTTCTTTTTTTAATAGTGCCAAAAAGCAGTTAAAAGAAAGAGAGAATAATGCGGTATCTCTATCCAAAAAATTAGATTATCAGTCCGATTTATTATTTAAAAAATTACTTTTATTAGAAGGAGTTATTAAAAAATTATCGGATGCTAAAATGGCAGAATTAAATTTATTGAGTTAGTCATTTAATTTCTGTATATTTAGCATTTAAAACAAAGAAAAATGGAAGAATTTACAGGACAAAATATACTAACTTTATAAAAGAATTACCGAATGATGATGCATGTAAAGCCTATTTAGCCAAAATAAAATGGCAAGATGGTTTTATATGTAGTAAATGTGGCGGGACAAAAGGTTGCGAAAAATCAGGATATAATTATCATTGTTATACATGTAATCATGTAGAAAGTGCCACAGCGAATACACTTTTCATAAAGTTAAATTTGGATTACAAAAGGCATTTTGTGTAGTTTTTGAAATGAGTACAAGTAGTAAAAGTATTTCAATATTCAAATGGGAAAACGCTTAAGTATTCGTCAAGGAACAGCATGGTATTTTATGCAAAAAGTACGTAAAGCTATGAAAAGTAGTCAAAAATATCCATTAGAAAAAATAATTCATGTTGATGAGCAGGGCGAACTCATACTTTTTTTAAGTAAACTTTTACAATAATTAACTAATTAATAGTTTGTTAAGTTGTTTTTTTATTCGTGTATTATACTGATAATCAATAATTTAATCTAATAAATAAAGAAAGTAAATTGATCCGTATTTTTAGCCAGATAGAAGACCCTAGAAGCCATATAAACCAACTTCATAAATTAATTGACATCCTTCTTATAGGGATAATTTCAGTGATTTGTGGAGCAGAACTACGAAGTAATCACGAATACTAAAACAAATATCAAAGAATGAGTAAACATGGAAACAAATGGTTGAGTTTGCTAAGTCAAAAGAAGAATTTCTAAGAACTTTTCTTGATTTACCAAATGGAATACCTTCGGAAGACACTATAAATAGGCTGTTTACATCAATTGATAGTAATCAATTAGAAAATTGTTTTATTGAATGGGTAAGTTCTATCTCAGATTTAAGTTTAGGACAAATAATTGCTATTGATGGGAAAACTATAAGAGGAGCAAAACATAAAGGTAAAAAATCACCTATTCATATGGTAAGTGCTTGGGCTTGTGAAAACAACCTTGTATTAGGGCAAGTTAAAACAGATGAAAAATCTAATGAAATTACGGCAATACCAGACTTGTTAGATATTCTTGATATATCAGGAAATGTAGTTACTATCGATGCTATGGGAACTCAAAGAGAAATTGCAAAAAAGATAATTGATAATGATGCTAATTATATCTTAGCAGTAAAAGGTAATCAATCACTTTTATTAGAAAATGTACAGGATGAATTTAGATTTTAAAAACAAATAGAAATAGACAAAAACGAAGATTTAGGACACGGAAGAATAGAAACACGTGTTTGTAGTGTACTTACTGATTTTTAATTTATTGAAAAACAAAATGATTGGAAAAACTTGAGAAACATCATAAGAATAGAAAGTATTCGAGAATTTAAAAACAGTGATAAACAAAAGGAGATATCTACGCGTTATTATATATCAAGCCTAAAAAATGATGCTTCATATTTTCAGTCTGCAATGCGTTCTCATTGGGCTGTTGAAAATAAATTACACTGGACACTTGATGTTGGTTTTTCAGAAGAAGCTTCAAGAAAAAGAGCAGGTAATGCTTCGCAAAATTATTCTGTTTTACTAAAAATTGCGCTAAATCTCTTAAAAAATGAAAAGACAGAGAAACAAGGTATAAAAGGTAAAAGACTTAAAGCAGGGTGGAATAATAAGTATTTGCTTAAAGTTTACTTAAAAAAAGTATGAGTTTGCCCTAGGCTAAAATAATGGAAAGTATTTTAATTAAATATAATTTTGTACCTTGTAAAAAAATATAAAATGTATATAAAATTTTTACTATTTGGTGGTTGTTTTGGACCAAATACACCAGACCATTTTGCCATATTATATGTGCTCTTAATGCTTATATTTATAATTTTTGTAGTACTACCAAGAATCAAAATTCCATTAACAGACATTGCAAAAAGAAACACAAAAAATCCATTTTATAAAACAAGAAACATACTCGGTTTTTACGAAGATGTAGAAGCATCTGGAGAACTATGTACGCTAGAAACAAAACAACCTTCTATTTTATTTAAAATTATTGCAATTATCTTAAGCCTTTCTGTGTTTTTTGTTCACTTAGGAACGTTCCTTAACTTTGATTCATGGTTTTAGAATAATTTTTTTAATAAATGAACGAATTTGACACCAAAGAAATAATACAAGATTACCAAAATACTTACAAAGCAATATGTGCAGATTTAACAGCAAACGAATTGGATTTTATTGCCAAAAAAGTAAGTATTTCTAAAATAAAGAAGAAAACCTATTACTTAAAAGCAGGAGAAATACAACAAGAAATGGCATATCTCTATAAAGGCTTAATGCGAAGTTATTATATCGATAATAAAGGCAAAGAAATTACCATATCATTTATAAAAGAAGGTGCATTTGTATCGGATTATAGTGCATTTATTACCAGAAAATCCTCCAAGTTTTACATCCAATGTTTAGAACCATGCGTACTTGTTAATTTACCGTACCAAGCCATGCAAGAATGTTATAGAACTTATAAAAATTTTGAAAAATTTGGACGACTAATAGCAGAATCCATACTAGTAATGCGCCAAATTCGTATCGAAAGTTTTTTGTTTGAAAATGCAGAAGAGAGATATGTGAATTTTAGAAATGAAAATCCAGCATTAAATAACCGAGTGTCATTAACTCATTTGGCATCTTTTTTAGGAATTGAAAGACAATCTTTAAGTCGCATTAGAAAAAAATTAATAGTTTCCTAAATTTTGTCACAAATGTGTCAGGTAAAAATAAAAAGATAAACAGAACTTTGTAGTATACCAATTAAATTTAGAAAAGTAAATGATAAATAATAGAATTTTAAAAAAAAGAGATACCATGCATCTGTTGCAAATACTACTTATAACACTATTTCTAAGTTCATGTAGTATGAGTAAAACCTTTTTGTATCCAAGTAAATTACCAAAAAAAGATTTTAGTTTTTCCGATCGTGATGATAAAGTAATTTATGCAAAGTATGCAGAAAAAAATCACCAATTAATATTTACGACAGAAAAAGATTCCGCAGCCTACACGCACAGTATAGAAAGTGTTGTGTTTCAAAGTAAAAATGGAAACAAACTAAACGGTTGGATGCTCAAACCAAAAAATAAAAAGATTATAGCAACCATACTTCATTTTCATGGAAGTGCAGGAAATTTATTATACCACCACGAGCGAATTGCACCCTTAGTAAAAGAAGGATTTCAAATATTTACCTTTGACTATAGCGAATTTGGGTATTCCGAAGGAAAAGCAACAAGAAAAAATGTACTAATAGATGCAAATTCGGCCTTAGATTATATAAAACAACGAGAAGATGTAAAAGGTACAAAACTAATTATATACGGACAGTCTTATGGCGGACATACAGCAGCACTAATCGGAACCGAAAGACAAAACGAAATAGAAGCAATGGTTATCGAAGGAGGATTTTCATCACACAGAGAAGAAGCAGTGTATAAAGTACCCTTTTTGGGAAATATAGTAAAGCAAGGAAAAAAGGCGAAAAAAGAAATTAAAAAATTTCATAAACCATTATTAATCATACATAGCAACGAAGATAAAGTAGTGCCATTATATTTAGGAAAGCGAATATTTGACAATGCCAATCAGCCAAAGACATTTTTCGAAGTTGATAAATCACATTTGTTTGCCTTAAAATATTATGCAAAAGAAATAGCCAATAAAATAATTAAGATGTTACACTAAGAGTATGCATTGTTGCTTTTAATCGATTTATTAATACGTGAATTTCTTCGGTAGTATAATTTGCAAAACCCATTCTAACTGCATTGTGTTTTGTATTTGCACTATCATAACGTTGCCAATCGCCAATTTCTAAATGGTATTTTTGTGCCATTTTTGCAACCACATACCAATCGTATTTTTTAGATAATGTAACCCAAACAGCCATGCCTCCTTTCGGAATTTGAAAAGTAAAAAAATCAGACAACTCTTTTTGTAATAATTCGCAAAATAAATCGCGTCTTGTTTTATAGATTTTAAGAACTTTTTTAATATGCCTATCCAAATCGCCATTTTTAATAAAATCAGCAAAAGTTAATTCTAATAAAGCATCACCTTGTCTATCAATAATTCTTCTAAAATTAGCAGCAGCAGTAATAAAACTTTTGGGAGCAACCAAGTAACCAACCCGAAAAACAGGAGCAACGGTTTTACAAAAAGAACCAATATAAATAACATTTCCGTTTGCATCGTGACTGGCAAGTGGTAGAATAGGAGCGTGGTTGTAGTTAAAATCATAGTCGTAATCATCTTCAATAATGGCAAAATGATAGGTTTTTGCCAAATTGAGTAAATGAATTCTTCTTTTAGCAGATAAAGTTACTGTTGTAGGATGATGATGATGCGAAGTAAGAAAAACAGCTTTTATTTTTTGCTTTTTACAAAGAAATTCAATTTCATCTGTAACCAAACCATTTTCATCCACAGAAATACGCAGCAATTTTGCATTTTGATGCGCAAAAGAAACATCCGCAGAAATATAATTAGTTTCGCCAATAAGTACAATATTTCCTTTTTTTTAAAGTAATTGCGAAGCCAAATAAATTCCCATTTGACTACCACGAGTAATTAAAATATTATCGATACTAATAGGTAAACCACGTGTTTTGTTGAGGTATTCAACCAGCACTTTGCGAAGTTTTAAATTGCCATAAGTAGAAGTATATGACAAGTGATTTAAACTACTTTTTTTATTTGCAATTTGCCTGTATGTTCTGGTAATTTCTTTAATTGGAGCAAGTCTAACATCACAAGTGCCATCATTTAAAGAAATAAAATCTTGTCTTTTTTGTATGGATTTACGAATTAATATTTTGCTGTCATAAAAAGCAAAACCAGTATGCTCTTTTGGATTTGAATGATTTTTTTTATCAAAATCACGTTGCTTTAATAGCGGAATTGTTGCATGTACAAAAGTACCTTTTTGTGGAATACTGTTTACCCAGCCTTGTAAATCTAACTCTTCATAACAAGCAACCACCGTTTTGCGATGTACCTGTAATAAATCAGCAAGCGTTCTGCTACCCAATAATTTTGTTTTTGGTGGAAGCGTTCCATTTTTTATCAAAACAATAAACTGATTTGCTAATTGCAAGTATAATGGTTGTTTACAATTTCTGTCTAATTTTAAACTTGTTTTATATGGAAACATAACTGGACTATTTAAAATCTTTATTCTGGATGAAAATAATAGACCATAAATATAGTAAATTTGAAATAAATCTAGGAAGAAAAGCAGTTTTGCTAAGGCAACTTAGTAATAAGGAAACAAAAAACCATAAAAATGAAGACATATACCAAATCAAAATTAAACCAAGTAAAAAGAGGACACACACGAGCAACTTACGATGTAGAAAAAATAAACCAAATACTAGACGCAGGTTTTATAGGATTTGTAAGTTACATTTACGAAGGTCGTGCCATAAGTTTACCAATGGCTTATGGACGAAAAGAAAATAAAATATATTTACATAGCTCTCAAGGCAATAGAATGTTGTTGGCATTATTAGAAAACAAAGAAATGAGTATGACTGTAATGCATTTAGATGCCTTAGTTTTGGCACGTTCTGGATTACATCATTCTGTAAATTATCGTTCGGCAACCTTATTTGGAACGTTAAAAAAAATAGAAGATATTAAAGAAAAAGAAGCCGCTTTGTTTTGTTTTATGGAACACATGATGCAAGGGCGTTGGGATGCTGTACGACCAATGTTGCCAAACGAGTTGGAGAGAACAATGGTAGTAGAAATGACCATAGAAACAGCTTCGGCAAAAATTAGAGATGTTGACGTTCTAGACGAACCAGAAGATGAAAAATTGCCAATTTGGGCTGGATTAGTACCATTGCGACAAGTAGCAGAATATCCGATTTCAGATTCTAAATTAGAATCCTACATAAAAATTCCAGAACATGTATTAAACTATTACAAAAAAAATAAGTAGTTATTTGCTGTTAATAGAATAGCCAATACCTTTGCTTGTACGAATGTATTCTTCTCCAATTTTCTTGCGAAGTTTTCTAATATGTACATCCAAAGTACGGTCGCCAACAATAATATAACTACCCCAAATATTCTTGTAAATTTCTTCTCTAGAGAACACTTTTTCAGGTTTAGAAGCAAGTAATAATAACAATTCAAATTCCTTTTTTGGTAATGCAATTTCTACATTATCTTTAATAACAAGTCTTTTCTCAAGGCTAATAGTAAGATTGCCAATAACGATTTCTTGCGCTGTAAGAGGAGTTTTATTTCTTTTTAATAAAGCCTTTACTCTAGCAATTAACGTTCTTGGTCTAATAGGTTTGGTAACATAGTCATCTGCACCAACATTAAAACCAGCAATTTCTGAATATTCTTCATTTCTTGCAGTTAAAAATAGAATAATAGTTTCTGCAAAATCAGGTATTTTTCTAAGTAAACGACAGGTTTCAATGCCGTCTAATTCAGGCATCATAACATCTAAAATAATTAAATCAGGATTGGTTTTTTTTGCAATTTTAATAGCTTCTTTACCATTATTTGCCGTAGTAACATCATATTTTTCTTTCTCAAAATTGTATTTGAGAATTTCTAAAATATCAGGTTCATCATCTACAATTAATATTTTTTTTGTCGTCATAATTAATTCAAAGTTACTTATAAAAAATAGAAATGTATAAAATC
>WFMU01000481.1 GCA_015488935.1 Flavobacteriaceae bacterium
ATTCTATTGCCTGTGATGAAATAATTTTCAATTAAAAATTATGATTTCGAAAACTCAAATAACCATAGTTATAAAAACAACTATAATAATTACGCTATTAATACTAATACATAGCTGTAAACAAGATGATAAAGAAAATAAATTTTTACATAAAACTACCTTACAAGTTATAGATTCAATAAGACATTATTATCCTATACTACGAGGAAGTAAATTAAATATGGTAGTAAAAGTTAAAAATACAGGAGATTATCCATTAAAAATATACAATGTATTACCATCTTGTGGATGTACATTAGCAAAATTTCCGAAAAGAGTAATTCCTGTTGGTAGCTTTGGACTCATTCAGATGGAATACGAAAGTAGTAAAAACATTGGATACGTTGGTATTTATACAACAATAGTAGCTAATACAAAAAAACCATCACATACTATATTTTTTGACTTAAATGTAGTTTCGAATCCACTATATACAAAAGACTTTGAAGAAATATATACCGATAAACAAAAAAAGGAAAACGCTTCAATAAAAGCGATGGCAAACGGTAATTTAAACCAACGAGATTATGTTACAGATACCATATCTAAAGTGCAATCTTATAAATAATTTATTTTTTTATTAATTTTTGTTGCCATAACCAAGCAGAACGCATAGCATCTTCAAGAGTTAATTCACTTTTCCAACCCAATTCGGTGTTTGCTAAAGTTGTATCTGCATAAGCTGCTGTTATATCTCCTTCTCTTCTTGCAACAATTTTATAATTTAATTTTACATTATTTACCTTTTCAAAAGTATTAATTACATCTAATACAGAAGAACCCTGTCCTGTACCAATATTAAAAAATTCAATTTTGGTTTTATTTTTATTCTCTAAAAGTCGTTTCATAGCAACAATATGCGCTTTTGCTAAATCCACTACATGAATATAATCTCTTACTGCAGTTCCATCTGGCGTATCATAGTCATCTCCAAAAACAGAAAGACATGCCCTAATTCCTGCTGCAGTTTGCGTTACATAAGGTATTAAATTTTGTGGAACTCCAATAGGCAACTCTCCAATTATAGCACTTTCATGCCCACCAACAGGATTAAAATAACGCAGTGCAATTACATTCAAATTACTTACTTTAGATACATCTGCTAGTATTTCTTCTGCCATTTGCTTAGTTCTTCCGTAAGGAGATTCAGCTGGTTTTATTGGTGCTTTTTCGGTAATTGGTAATGTATCGGCTTGACCGTAAACCGTACAAGACGAACTAAATATAATATTAGTAACTTTATTTGCTTCCATTTCTTGTAATAAATAAACCAATGTTCCAATATTATTTTCGTAATACTTTAATGGCTTATGTACACTCTCTCCTACTGCTTTCGAAGCTGCAAAATGAATTACACCATCTACTTTATGATTTTTAAAAAATGTTTGTACTGCTTGTTTATTTTTTAAATCTAATTTTACAAACTTAGGTTGTATTTTGGTTATTTCTGTAATCCCATCCAACACATTTATCGTTGTATTAGATAAATCATCAATTATGATTACTTCAAAACCATTTTTTTGTAGCTCTACTACGGTATGCGAACCGATAAAGACTAATCCCCCTGTTACTAGTATTTTTTTCATGTTATAAAATCAAGATAATTAGTATTATTAATTATTACAAATGCTGCTGTTGGATAATTATTCTTCCAAGCTTTTGGAACTCTTACTTTTTTATTTGGGTTCCATTTAAATTCTACTGCTGTTAATTTTTGTGCTTCCTCTTCAATTAAATCAATTTCTTGTTTATCGTAAGTACGCCAAAAGTAATAATTTATTCTTTTATTTAGATAACTATTGTGTTTTATCCGTTCAGACATAATGTAGTTTTCCCATAACAAACCTATATCATCTCTGAATTTAGGCTCATTAAAGTTTCGGATAATTGCGTTTCTAATACCATTATCATAAAAATACCAACGACTTGATTTGGTTATTTCTTTTCTTAAATTCTTGCTAAAACCATTAACTTTATAAATAATAAATACTTTTGAAAGTAAATCTAAATAGCCTTCTACGGTGTTTCTTGAAATTCCTTTTAGACTTTTTGCCAACTCATCGATACTTACTTCTTTTCCTATTTGAAAAGCAATAAGACGTAACAAATCTATTATTTTATCTGCTTTTTTAATTCCTTCAAAAGCTAAAATATCTTTTAATAAATAAGCACTAACAATACCTTCTAAATAAGTTGCTTTTTCGTTCCAGTCGCTAATTTGCTCTAATTCTGGATATGCGCCAAAAATTAATCGCTCGTTTAATTTTTCGGTAGTTTGTTTGTAGTTTTCATATTTTGAAAATTCCATTTGTGCTAATGGATATAAATATATGGTATTTGCTCTTCCAACCAATGGTTCGCCAAGTTTATTACTTAAATCAAAAATTGAAGAACCTGTTACAATTACTTTTAAATTCTGAATTTCATCCACTATAAGTTTTAATTTTACACCAATATCTGGTATTTTCTGAGCTTCATCAATTACCAATAAAGAAATGTTATTAAAAATCCGTTTATAATTATTTATTGATCTTTCTGATAATAAGTCTATTGTACTTTGATCTTCTCCATTTAATAACAAATAACTATTTTGTTTAACATCTTTAAGATAATTTTTTAAAAAAGAAGTCTTTCCAACACGCCTTGCACCTAATAAAATAAGCACTTTATTAGGTTTAACTTTTTTATTAAAAAAATCACTTATTGCTCTATTAATAAATGTAGATGTCATATTTAAATACAATAATAGTACAAATATATAAAAATATTTAATTCTATTCAACGAATTAACGTTAATTCGTTGAATGTATTGAAGCAATTAACATTAATTCGTTCAATTATGTTGGTCTTACGATAAGAGCGATTATTTACAAAACTCTAAAATAGTGTCTATAATAAATTGTTGTTGTTCTTCCTCTAATTCTGTATGCATTGGTAAAGATAAAACGGTTTTACACAAGTCATTTGTTACTTTAAAATCAGCTTCATCATAACGATCATCAGCGTAAGCTTTTTGTGCGTGCAAGGCAACTGGATAATAGATTGCATTTGGTATGCCTTTATCTAACAAATGTTGGTGCAATGCGTTGCGATTCACATTATTTGTTTTTAAAGTATATTGATGGAAAACATGTGTGGTAAAATCAGAAATTTTCGGAGTTTCTATTTTACTACAATCTGCAAATCCCTCCGAATAAAATTTTGCTGCTTTTTGACGTGCTGCACAATAACCATCTAACAACGGTAATTTTATTTGTAAAACAGCAGCTTGTAAACTATCTAAACGAGAATTCACACCAACCACATCGTGATAATAACGTTTGTACATACCATGATTTACAATTCCTCTAATAGTATGTGCTAAATCATCATCATTTGTAAAAATAGCACCACCATCGCCATAACAACCTAAATTTTTAGACGGAAAAAAAGAAGTTGTACCAACATTACCCATGGTTCCTGATTTCTGCTTTCTACCATCAGAAAAAGTATAATCTGCTCCAATTGCCTGAGCATTATCTTCAATTACAAACAAATTATGTTGTTTTGCCACTGCCATTATTGCTTCCATATTTGCACATTGCCCAAATAAATGTACAGGAACAATGGCTTTTGTTTTTGGAGTAATGGCTTTTTTTAGCGCATCAATATCCATATTAAACGTTGCTTTATCAACATCAACTAAAACTGGTGTTAAGCGCAACAACGCAATTACTTCTACAGTTGCAGCAAAAGTAAAATCAACAGTAATCACCTCATCACCTGGTTTTAAACCAAGACCCATCATGGCAATTTGTAAAGCATCGGTTCCGTTAGCACAAGGAATGACGTGTTTTACATTCAAATATTTTTCTAAATCGGCTTGAAATCCTTTTACTTCTGGACCACCAATATAATACGCCGTATCTAAAATACTCTGAAAAGCTTCATTTATCTGTGGTTTTATATGTTGATACTGCCCTTGTAGATCAACCATTTGTATTTTTTTCATCTTATTTGAAATTTAATTGTATGCAAAAATACAAATTATAAGGATT
>WFMU01000482.1 GCA_015488935.1 Flavobacteriaceae bacterium
AATCCAAGTTGCTTCGGTGTTTAAAGATGGTACAAAATTACACGATGCTTATGCAAATAAATTTGCTATCGTTAAAAACGGAATAGTTACATTCAATACAGAATATCCCATCGTTTTATTAGAAAAAATTAACTATTAAGTAAAATTTATTAGCACCCAAATATTATGAAAAAAGCCATTATCTTATCAATTATCGTTTTATTTTTTACTTCTTGTAAACCAAAGAAAAATAAAATAGCAACGAAGAAATCGCCAACAACAATAGCACCAATTTCTGATAAAATTCTTGAAAAAACCGTTATTTATGAAGCAAATATCCGTCAGTATTCCAAAGAAGGAAGTTTTGCTGCTTTTACCAAAGACATTCCACAAATCAAAAAATTAGGTGTAAAAATTATTTGGGTAATGCCTATTTTTCCTATTTCTGAAACCAAACGTAAAGCAACAGGAGGTGTTTTTGCATCGACTTTAAAAGATGAGGAAGCGAGAAAAAAAGCTCTAGGCAGTTATTATGCTGTTTCGAGTTTTACCAAGGTAAATCCTGAATTTGGAACACTAAATGATTTTAGAAACTTAGTTAAAACCGCTCATAGTAATGGTATTTATGTCATTTTAGATTGGGTTCCAAACCATACAGGTTGGGATCATGAATGGATAAAAACGCATCCAGAATTTTATACTAAAGGTAAAGATGGTAAAATTACTTATCCCTTAAAAGAAGATGGAACATCGATTGGTTGGGATGACGTTGCCGATTTAAACTACGATAGTAAAGGACTAAGAAATGAAATGTTTAAAGATATGACTTATTGGTTAGAAAACGAAGGTATCGATGGTTTTAGATGCGATGTTGCTGGTATGGTTCCAACAGATTTTTGGCAAGAATTGATTCCTAAATTAAGAAAAAAGAAAGCTATTTTTATGTTAGCAGAAGCTTGGGAACCAGCATTGTTAAAAGATAACCTATTTGATATGTGTTATGCTTGGGATTTTCATCATTTAATGAATGATATGGCACAAGGTAAAAAACATGTAGCAGATTTTAACAAGTATATTGAGAAAACATCAAAACAATATGAAAGCAATGATATTTTAATGAATTTTGTTACCAACCATGATGAAAATTCTTGGAATGGAACCGTTAAAGAAAGAATGGGTGATGCCAGTGAAATTATGACCGTTTTAACTTATATGGTTAAAGGAATGCCTTTAATTTATTCAGGTCAAGAATACGATTTAGACCATCGTTTAAAGTTTTTTGAAAAAGATTTTATCGGAAAAACAAAAGGAAAAACTTGGGATTTATTAGTCAAATTAGGCGCATTAAAAAATAATAATATAGCGTTGAATGGAGGTGAAAATGCAGCTTCATATATGAGATTGACTACTAATAATAAGAATATTTTAGTTTTTGAACGTATTAAAGATAAGGATACCTTAACATTTATTGGTAATTTTTCAGATAAAAAGCAAAAATATATGCTTCGTACATTAAAGTCAAATACAGATTATTTTTCGCAAAAGAAGATTGATTTTTCTACACCAAAGGTGTTAAATGCTTGGGAATATTTGGTGTTGCTTAGGTAATTATCGTTAAAAACATGTTAATAAGGTTTTCAATTAACCAAAAACTAAACTTAAAAAAACACACATCATTTTGTAGCTTTGTCCAACAACACAACATGATAAAATGGATACAACAAAAAAAGCAAAATCGGCATTAATTTCTGTATTTCACAAAGAAGGTTTACTGCCTATTGTACAAAAATTACAAGAACTTGGAATAACTATGTACTCTACAGGTGGTACAGAAAAATTTATTAAAGAACTAGGTATTTCTGTAGTTGCAGTAGAAGACCTAACTTCGTATCCATCTATATTAGGAGGAAGAGTAAAAACATTACATCCAAAAGTATTTGGAGGAATTTTAAGTCGTAGAGCAAATGAAAAAGATAATAAGCAACTACAAAAATTTGAAATTCCAGAAATGGATATGGTTATTGTTGATTTATATCCTTTTGAAAAAACCGTTGCAAGTGGAGCATCTGAACAAGATGTTATCGAAAAAATAGATATTGGTGGAATTGCATTAATTCGTGCAGCAGCCAAAAATTTTAAGGATGTTATTTGTGTGTCCTCCAGAGAGCAGTACCCAGATTTCTTAAAAATGATAACTGAAAATAATGGAAATACTACATTAGAACAACGCAAGTATTTTGCTGCAAAAGCATTTAATGTATCTAGTCACTACGATACAGCTATTTTTAATTATTTTAATAAAAATAACAATATTGCAGCTCTAAAAATAAGCAAAACGAATGGTAAAGTATTACGTTATGGAGAGAATCCACATCAAAAAGGTTTTTATTTTGGCGATTTTGATGCTATTTTTGATAAATTACACGGTAAAGAATTATCGTATAATAATTTATTAGATGTAGATGCAGCAGTAAATTTAATGCAAGAATTTAGTAACGAAAAACCAACTTTTGCCATATTAAAACACAATAATGCATGTGGAATTGCACAAAGAGATAACATCCATTCTGCGTATGTAGATGCTTTGGCAGGAGATCCAATTTCTGCATTTGGAGGTATTTTAATTTCCAATACAAAAATAGATGTAGTAACGGCAAAAGAAATACATAAATTATTTTGTGAAGTAGTTATTGCTCCTTCGTACAACAATGAAGCTTTAAAAATACTTAAAGGAAAGAAAAATAGAATACTGCTTGTTCAAAAAGAAATAAAATTGCCACAAACTACAGTTAGAACTTGCTTAAATGGTGTGCTAGTACAAGATAAAGATTATAAAACAGATACCGCCGAGATATTAGAACAAGTAACAACACTTACACCAACAAATACAGAAATTGAAGATTTATTATTTGCATCAAAAATATGTAAGAATACCAAATCAAATACTATTGTACTTGTAAAAAACAAACAACTTTGTGCAAGTGGTACAGGACAAACATCAAGGGTCGATGCACTAAATCAAGCCATTGTAAAAGCAAAACATTTTAAATTTGATTTGCAAGGTGCTGTAATGGCTAGTGATGCCTTTTTTCCATTTCCAGATTGCGTAGAAATAGCAAATAATGTGGGAATTAAAAGCGTTATACAACCAGGAGGCTCAATTAAAGACCAATTATCAATTGATTATTGTAACCAAAATAAAATGGCAATGGTATTTACCAAAACACGTCATTTTAAACATTAAAATTATTGTTGTTCGATAGTTTATTGCGTTATGAATTTTGAGTTTTGAATTTTTTTTGTATCTTATGTCTAAAAGCGAAACAGTTTTATGTCTTTTGTAAGATAATAGAATACTCAGGTTATTAGATGTGATAGCCAACTGTTGGTAATTGGCACTTCCCATTCATTTTCAAATTCGTATTTAGTTTGAATAAAATTGTTAAAAACAATGGTTTTTTTTGAAACACTTTTTTTCTTTATTAACTCTCTAAAGCGTTTCATTTCTTGATATTGTACATATTCGCCTTGTTTAAAGCATACATTTACTTTGTCTAATAAAGTAATGTTATAGTCTTTTTCCAATTGAAATATAAATTCTGCTAATTCATCCATTATTTTGGTTGTAATAACGGCGTCTTCTTCTAAAAAAAACAATAAAAACCGTTGGTATTCTATTTTGTATGAAGTGGAAAATTTAGTCCATTTAGAAGTGAATTCTTTTACTTTAACATCCAATTCTTCTAATTCATTTGGATAAAATTTTCTACTTGAAGGATAAAGATACACTTTAGCGTTTTCGGATAAATTTTGGTAGTTGGTTAGCATTATTACAATTGTTTATTTGTGGGTTTGTTTATTTGTAGATTTGTTTAACTGAATAAACAAATCTACAAATAAACGGATAACTATATTTTTTCTAATTTTACGGTAAAGTGTCTCATTATTGGAGCTTCCCAAACGATAGTATAGCCATTTTTAGCTTCGGCTCTGGAGTCGTAAATTGTTTTTAACGCAGATGCAATATACTCCATGTGATTGTGTGTATAGGTTCTACGTGGAATTGCCAAGCGTACCAACTCCAATTCTGGATAGCGATTTTCTCGAGTTTCTGGGTCTCTATCTGCCAAAATAGTTCCTATTTCTACACCTCTAATTCCTGCAATAATATACAATTCTACTGCCAAGGCTTGTGCTCTATATTCTTCTTTTGGTATGGTTGGTACAAACTTATTTGCATCTAAATACACAGCATGTCCACCAATAGGTTTTTGTACAGGTACGCCAAATTCATCCAATTTTTCGCCTAAATATTGTACTTGTGTTACTCTACTTGCCAAATAATCATATTCTAAGGCTTCATATAAACCAACTGCTAAGGCACCCATATCTCTTCCGCTCATTCCACCATAAGTAATAAAACCTTCGTACATAATGGCAAAAGTGGTTGCATTTCTATACACTTTTTTATCTTTTAAGGCAATAATTCCACCCATATTTACCAAGCCATCTTTTTTAGAGCTCATGGTCATACCATCGCCATACGAGAACATTTCGTATGCTATTTCTTTAATCGTTTTATTTTTATAAGCATCTTCTCTTTCTTTTATGAAGTAGCAATTTTCGGCATATCGTGCAGCATCAAAATAAATAGCTACTTTGTATTGCTTACACAATGCAGAAACAGCCTTTATGTTTTCCATAGAAACAGGTTGTCCACCAGCAGTATTGCAAGTTACAGTAATTACAATAAACGGTATTTTTTCAATAGGATTTTCGGTAAATACTTTTTCTAATTTTTTAAGGTCTATATTTCCTTTAAACGGATGGTATAAATCCGTATCAAAAGCCGCATCAATAGTACAATCTACAGCTTTTCCTTTTCGGAATTCGATATGTCCTTTTGTCGTATCAAAATGCGAGTTTCCTGGGATAATATCTCCTTCTTTTACTAAGGTAGAAAACAGTACATTCTCGGCAGCACGTCCTTGATGTGTAGGTATAAAATACTTATATCCAGTAATATCTACCACAGCATTTTTTAATTTTTCAAACGAGCGAGAACCTGCATAACTCTCATCACCAAGCATCACTTCTGCCCATTGTTTATCGCTCATAGCTCCAGTGCCAGAATCGGTTAATAAATCAATATAAACTTGGTCAGATTTTAAATTGAATAAATTATAATTTGCTTCTTTTATCCATTTTTTTCTTTGGGCAACAGTAGATTTTTTTATAGATTCTACCATTTTAATTCGATAAGGTTCTGCGTAAGGTAATTTCATTTTTTGATTTGTTTAAATGTGTTTATTATTAATATTCGTTTGGGTAATATTAATAATTAAAAGCATCGCGATTTTTAATCTTTTGCTGCACATCTAAAATAAAAATCCTATTTTGAAATATATTTTTCATACAAAAATCAAAAATAGCACATATTTTTAGGTTTTACAAATGGAGTTTACTAAAATTTTAGCATTGCATATTGCCTGTTTAGAAAATTTTTACTCGAAATAGATTTTTTTAATTAACAATTAATTTAGTAATATTACAGCAAGTAACGGATAATTTTAAATTATAGTTGGTGTTTTTATGTAGAACTTACACTTTTAAAAGGATTGTATTTTGTAATGATATAGAAAAATTTACGACAAACGTGCAATAAAGAATAATTATGAGAAGTATTTTATTGAATTTTGTAAGCCTAAGCATCATATCCTTATTTTCTGTTTTTACAGTAACAATCTTATGGTTTAATGATAATACGAACAAATTAGATATAAAAAAAATGAGCAAACAAGAAGTAGCCACTTTTGGCGGAGGATGTTTTTGGTGTACAGAAGCAGTTTTTGAAGAATTAGATGGTGTAATAAAAGTAGAATCTGGTTATTCTGGAGGACAAACGGTTAATCCAACCTACAAAGATGTATGTACTGGAGTAACTGGTCATGCCGAAGTAATACAGATTACTTTTAATCCAGATAAATTAGACTTTACGGAATTGTTAGATGTATTTTTTGCTACACACAATCCGACCACATTAAATAGGCAAGGAGCAGATATTGGAACGCAATATCGTTCGGTAGTTTTTTATCATAATGAAAAACAAAAACAAGCAACAGAAAAATTTATTCGAGATTTAGAGAAAGCACATGTTTTTGATGCTAAAATAGTTACAGAAATTACAAAATTTGACACATTTTATAAAGCCGAAGATTACCATCAAAATTATTATAACAATAATAAATCACAAGGATATTGTAATGCTGTTATCAATCCAAAAT
>WFMU01000483.1 GCA_015488935.1 Flavobacteriaceae bacterium
TATAGAGATGTAATTAGGATGTTAGGTAAAAATAAATTTAGACTAATTTACATTTGGCTTTCTCAAGTTTTTTTAGGTATTTTACTATACCGAATAGAGAGAAGTTTATTTTTGATTTTCGGAAAATACTATAAAGTAATTAGAATAATCTTTATTCCTGCTATCAATATTCTTTCTTCCTATTCAAATTTAGATATAAACTATACAGCTGATATTAAAGGAGGATTACTTATATTACATCCAAGTATTGGTTGCGTTATATCCGGACAAAGTATTATTGGTGAAAATCTTACATTAGTTGGAGGAAATATTATAGGTGTAAAAGGCGGTAAAAAAAGGAAAAAATTCATTATTGGAGATAATTGCACACTAGGAGCAAATGCAACAATTATTGGTCCTATAATATTAGGTAATAATATCAATATTGGAGCTAACGCTTGTGTAACAAAAGATTTTAAAAACAACAATATAGTATTAGTTGGAACTCCTGCCAAACAACTTTAAAATCGTTCTAAAAATTATTTTAATATCCGAAAATAATGACACATCGTTTAAATACTTTTTATTTAAATGTATTTTATTAGGCATTATCTCTTCAACATAAATTTTTTCAGGATTATCAGAAGATCCTAAAACCTGTTCTTCTTCAAAATATTCTAGTGATGCTACATCGGTAATACCTGGTTTTACCTGTAATATTTCTCGTTGTGATTTAGTATATAAATCTACATATTTTTTTACTTCCGGACGTGGACCAACAAAACTCATATTACCAATGAAAACATTTATAAGTTGTGGCAATTCATCCAATTTATATTTACGTAAAAAATGACCAATTTTTGTTATTCGCATGTCGTGTTTACCTAAACTTAACAAGCCTTTTTTATCCGAACCAACTTGCATTGTCCTAAATTTAAAAATTTTAAAAGGTTTTCCGTTTTTACCTATTCGTTCTTGTAAGTAAAACACACTTCCTTTTGACCCCATTTTAATTAGTATGCCAATAATTAAAAGAAATGGAAAAACTAAAATTAATCCAAATAATGAAAATATTATATCAAATAATCTTTTTAACATTTTAAATATATTTTTCAACAGCATTACTTACTGTATTTATTACTTTTTGTACATTTTCATCGGTTAAATCTTGATAAACAGGCAAACTTATAACACGTTCATAATTAGAAAAACTAACAGGGAAATCCTCTATTTTAAAACCTTCTTCTTTATATACAGAAAGCAATGGCAATGGCTGAAAATGCACATTTACCGATACGCCATTATTAAATATTTCGGAAATAATTGCATCTCTGTCTTTTTCAGAAATGGTTTTAATCCGCAACAAATATAAATGATATGAACTTTCTTTATCCTCTGTTTTATAATCAGGAGTAATTGCCCAATCTTTTAAAGAAAAAACAGCATCATATTGTTTAAAAATTTCTTTTCTACGCTTTAAATTTTCCGAATCGTAATATTTTAAACCTACTAAACCTATCGATGCCATTATGTCTGTCATATTGCCTTTATAACCTGCAATCTTTATGTCATATCGCCAATTTCCTATCTTTGTTTTTGCCAAGGCATCTTTATTTTGACCATGCAAGCTATACATATTTAAAAAATCATATACATCGGTATTATCAAAAGGCTTTGGTAAATTAAGACAAATAGCTCCACCTTCTGCAGTTGTTAAATTTTTAACTGCATGAAATGAAAACACGGATATATCACATAAACTTCCTGATTTAGCTCCTTTATAAATAGCACCAAAAGAATGTGCGGCATCTGCTAAAACTAAAATTCGCCCTAATTTACTTTGAACATCTGTATTTGCTTTAAATAAATTATTTTCATTAACTATCTTATTAATTTCGGTATAATCACAAGGGAAACCTGCTATATCTACCGGAATAATCACTTTAGTTTTTTCAGTTATTGCTTTCTTCATTTTAGCAATATCGATATTAAAATCAGCTGCTCCATCAACCATAACTGGAGTTGCTCCCGTATGTATTACTACATTAGCAGTTGCTGCATATGTATAAGAAGGAATAATTACTTCATCTCCTTTTCCAACACCAAACCAACGCAATACTAGCTCTAAACCAAAAGTAGCAGAATTTACACATAATGTTTTTTCTACATTACAGTATTCAGAAATTTTATTTTCAAATAATTTCGTTTTTGGTCCTGTAGTTATCCAACCGGATTTTAAAGTATCTACAACCTCATCAATTATTTCCTGATTTATATGTGGTGGTGAAAATGGAATCATAATTTTAATAATTAAAAATCAAAAATAAGATTATTTTCGCTTAATTTAGCAAATATTTTATAGTTTTATGAAACCGAAAATATACCTATCTCCACCACACCTAACCGGCGAAGAAAAAAA
>WFMU01000484.1 GCA_015488935.1 Flavobacteriaceae bacterium
GCGTTGCAACAAAGCAAATTATTTTTCCGCATACAGAGTTTATTCTTTTAGACTCCGTAAATAAAAAACCATTAAAAAATGTAACTCTGTTTTATACCATGCCAAGTGATACATTAAATGAACGTTTAGAAAAAAAATACACGTCAGATAGTAACGGTGTAATTACAATTCCTAAATTAGAAGTATCTAAAGGGAACAATCATAGTATTATAAAACCGTATTTAGAAGTTAAATATGTTTTTAAAAAAGAAGGATATAAAACTGTAGAATTAAATTTCTTTGAGTATTTTAAAATAGACACACCAAAAGAATTAAAAAAACGATATAAAGCAAATATATATTTGCAAAAAAAGAAATAGTTATTGTTCACGAAAAAAATTGCCATAGTAGTCCTACTAATTTTTGCATCATGCAAAAGTAAATCCAACTTTTATCAAGGGTTTGCGTTTTATAACAACAAACCAGTGAGTAATGTTGTAATAAAAGAGGAAAATGCAACTGCAAAAAGTGTAAAGACAGATAACAAAGGCTATTTTAAACTTATAAAAGATCCATGTTGTATATCTAAATTAATATTTATAAAAGAAGGCTTTAAAACAGATACCATAAGAACCGTATATCCACAAAATGGAGAAAGAATACAGTATCGATTTTTAAATAAAAAATACGATACCCTTTTTTTAAAACCTCTTAAAAACTAACCGATTTAGCATATAGTTTTCGTTAAAAATAGTACTGTAAGATTTGGTTCTACACACAATGAAATCACAAAAAATCAACGAATACAAGTTGATTTCACAATTAAAGTTTAAATTTGCTTCAGATAATAATTACATTTTATGAAAGGCATCATATTAGCAGGAGGCTCAGGAACACGATTGTATCCATTAACAAAAGTAATTTCAAAACAATTGTTACCAGTATATGATAAACCAATGATATATTATCCATTATCGGTTTTAATGTTAGCAGGAATAAAAGAAATTCTAATCATTTCGACACCAACAGATTTACCAAATTTTAAAAAACTATTTGGCAATGGCTCCCAATTAGGAATAAAATTGACATACAAAGAACAACCTAGTCCAGATGGATTAGCACAAGCATTTATTATTGGCGAAGAATTTATTGGTAATGACGACGTGTCTCTAATATTAGGAGACAATATATTTTACGGTGCAGGTTTTCAAAAAACATTAAAAAAAGCTATGGATACCGTTGTAAACGAAAGAAAATCTGTCATTTTTGGTTATGAAGTAAAAGATCCAAATCGTTATGGTGTTGCCGAAATTAATAAAAACGGTAATGTAATTAGTTTAGAAGAAAAACCAGTAGCACCAAAAAGTAATTATGCCGTAGTTGGACTTTATTTTTATACCAACGAAGTAGTAAAAATCGCCAAAAATGTAAAACCATCCAAACGTGGCGAACTAGAAATAACAAGTGTTAATCAACAGTACCTACAAGAAAACAAACTAAACATGGAACTACTAGGTCGTGGTTTTGCATGGTTAGACTCTGGAACACACGAATCGTTGAACGATGCTTCCGAATTTATAAAAGCAATAGAAAAAAGAACAGGACTAAAAGTAGCATGTATCGAAGAAATAGCATGGCGAATGGGTTTCATTACTAAAAAACAACTTCTAAATCTAGCAACCAGCTTAGGTAAAAGCTCCTATGCCGATTATTTAAGAGAATTAAACAACTAAAAGTAGCAAATAAACCAATGTTTCAAACAAAATACCATAACACCGATTTATCCAAATACAACTTTTTAGTAACTGGTGGCGCAGGATTTATCGGTTCCAATATTGTAGAATATTTACTAAAATATGGTGCAAAAAAAGTTCGCATACTAGACAATCTATCCAATGGTTATTATAAAAACATAAAAGAGTTTGAAAATCATCCTGCATTTGAATTTATTGAAGGCGATATCTGCAATTTAGAAACTTGTAAAAAAGCCATGCAAGATATAGATTATGTATCGCACCAAGCAGCATTAGGCTCTGTACCAAGGTCTATTGATAATCCCATAAAAACAGACCAAGTAAATTCTGGCGGATTTTTAAACATGCTCGTAGCATTAAAAGAAAGTAAAACCGTAAAACGAATGGTATATGCAGCATCTAGTTCTACCTATGGCGATAGTAAAACTTTGCCAAAAGTAGAAGCCAATATAGGCAAACCGCTTTCGCCTTATGCAGTAACAAAACTAGTAAACGAATTGTATGCAGATGTTTTTGCAAAAACCTACCATACAGACACTATCGGATTTCGATACTTTAATATTTTTGGGCCAAAGCAAAGTCCAAATGGAGCCTATGCAGCTGTAATACCGCTATTTATGCAAGCTATTGTTGATGGCAAAGCACCAACCATTAATGGCGATGGAGAACAAACCAGAGATTTTACCTTTGTAGAAAATGCTGTACAAGCAAATATCAGAGGTATGTTTGCCGATAAAAAAGCAGGAAACGAAGTGTATAATATTGCCTGTGGTGATAGAGTAAGTTTAAATACTCTTTGGAATAACTTACAAAAAATATCAGGTAAAACCATACAAGCCAATTATGGTCCAAATCGTATTGGCGATGTGCGAGATTCCCTTGCCAATATTTCCAAAGCAAATGAATTAATGCATTACAACCCATTATTCGACATAAATAAAGGTTTAGATATCACTTTTAAATGGTTTGTAAAACAGTAGATTATATATTTAAAATAAAAATTCTTCCCTTTGGGAAGATTAAGATGGAAAATGAAAAATAATATTACCATAATAGGATCTGGATATGTAGGATTAGTAACAGGAACCTGCTTTGCCGAAATGGGCAATAAAGTAACCTGTGTAGATATAGATACCACAAAAATTGAAAACCTAAAACAAGGTATTGTTCCTATTTACGAGCCAGGATTAGAAACCTTGGTAAAAAAGAACATCGAAGATGAAACGCTAAAATTTACTACAGATTTAAAAACGGTAATAAACCAAACAGATATTGTATTTATTGCTGTTGGAACACCTATGAACGAAGATGGCTCTGCCGACCTAAATCATGTGCTCAAAGTTGCCAAACAAATCGGTGAAATCATCGAAAATCCGATATTGGTGGTAGATAAATCAACGGTGCCAGTAGGAACAGCAGATAAAGTAAGAAAAACCATACAATTGGCATTAGACAAAAGAAATAGTAAAACAGAATTTGATGTCGTTTCCAATCCTGAGTTTTTAAAAGAAGGTGCTGCAATTGCCGACTTCATGAAACCTGATAGGATAATTATTGGTTCCGAAAACGAACAGTCTATAGCCGTATTAAAATCCTTATACTCGCCATTTTTTAGAACACACGATCGGTTTATTATTATGGATATTAAATCTGCCGAGCTTACCAAATACGCAGCAAATGCGATGCTAGCAACCAAAATTTCCTTTATGAACGAAATAGCAAATATTTGCGAGTTGGTTGGTGCAGATATTAATAAAGTACGAATTGGTATTGGTTCGGATACCAGAATTGGCTACAATTACATTTATCCAGGAGCAGGATTTGGAGGCTCTTGCTTACCAAAAGATGTAAATGCTCTAGAACATACGGCAAAAGAATACGGTTACACTCCTGCCCTACTAAATGCTGTAAATCAGGTTAACGATAATCAAAAAACGGTAATTGCAAATAAAGTAATGAAACGATTTGGTAAAGACTTATCTGGAAAAGCCTTTGCCATTTGGGGTTTAGCATTTAAACCTGGCACAGACGATATGCGTGAAGCTCCTGCCATATACATCATTAAAGAACTAACCAAAAGAGGCGCAAAAATTAATGCTTACGACCCAAAAGCAATAGAAGAAGCAAAAACGCATTATTTAAAAGACAATACACAAGTTTTGTACTTCGATAATAAATACGACGTATTAAAAAATGCAGATGCCCTACTCCTATTAACGGAATGGAAAGAATTTCGTGCACCAAATTTTGATAAAATTAAAGAACAACTAAATAATCCCATAATATTTGATGGCAGAAACCAATACAATGCTTTTAATTTAAGTAATGATGGATTTGAATATTATCAAATTGGTGTATAAATATATTTTGTACTTTTGTTTTCCCCAATAACGTAAAAATATGAGTAGTATAGAAGTTGAAAAGCGATTTCAAATAACGGTTGACATCATTAAAAATGAAATTCCACACAAAGATTTTATAGAGATTGGTGGAACCGATGCATCCTTTAAAAATTTTATACCGCATAACAGTTGGCAAATCCTCGATAAATATGGCGAACCAGATATTCGAACCGATTTAGATGGCAGAAATGTAAAATTACCGTTTAGGGACAATAGTATATCTTGTTTTTTACTTACCGAAGTTTTGGAACATCTACGCATGGGAGCACCACTTATACAAGAAATCCACCGATGTTTAAAAAAAGATGGCATCTTATTAGTATCCGTTCCAAACATGGTATCTTTAGCCAATAGAATACTATGGGTTTTAGGAAAAGTGCCACCAATGGCAGCATCGGCAGATTATGGCAAAGAAAACGGCAAAGGAACAGGCATATTAATTGATGGTTATTGGGAAGGTGCTCATGTAGTAGATTTTGACAAAAAACGATTGCAAAAATACGTAGAACGAACTGGATTAAAATTGGTGAAATTCCATCGTAATATTGCCGAAATAAAGAAAATAACGGTATTTCCAAAAAATATCACACCAATTTCACTAGGCGATTTTTTAATTGCTACGTTTAAGAAACGTTAATTATGATAAGATCAAAA
>WFMU01000485.1 GCA_015488935.1 Flavobacteriaceae bacterium
CATTTTCTTTTTTTGGTATGTGTACGCTAGGTATGGTTGTTAAATCTCTATTTTTAAAACTAGATTCCGTTATTTTAATTAATAAATTTATCGAAAACTCCCTTTTCCTTTACAAGCGTAGCAATCTTCTTCATCTTTACTATAATCATTTTCAAAAGTATATCCTTTTCCTGAACAAGAATAACAGTTTTGTTTATTGCCATCTTCCAAATTGTAAATTTTAATGTTTTTTCCTTTATCAGCATCAAACACTTTTATTTTATCTTTACCTGTACCGTCACAAGATTTACAATACACTCTCTTTGATTTAAAAATTTTCCCTGTGCCATAACAATTGGTACATTTACCGTCTTTACCTTCCCAGATTGATTTTTCTTTCTTTCTAAAAATATTTTTTTCACTACTCATATCCCAAATATAAGTCATAAATAAATCCACAAATAATCCAAATAGCAAAAGAATTAGAAAAAAGTACAATACATATTTCATAAATACTATTTCTTTGATTTAATTATTAGGTATCCACACAACAAACATACAAAACAATAACAAACAGATAGTTACCGAAAACCGAAAATGCACTTATAGTTATTAACCATATATTAACATTATTTTTGTATAAAATAGAAAGGTTAATTTTTATTGTGTAATTGTATAAATAGGCGACCGAAAAGTATTGGATTAAAAATAAAGCAAGTGAAATTGTAATTTATTTTTAGTAGAAAACGAAACTGTCGGCGCAGGAATTTTAATAAAATTAATTGTGCTAAAAAGGGTTTTTAAAAATCTCGATTTTGTTTTTATTTTGGTTAAATCTAAATCCAAACTTACATAAAACTGTCTGTATCTGGCATCATTTGAAATTGGAATACCAGTAGTCATATTCTCTGCACCATAACCAAAAGCGAGATTTAACCAAGTAGGAATTCTACCGTTTTTTGAAAAGGAATTTAAATTTGCAGAAAGCCAATACGTTTGTCCGTTATAATCTTTAAGACTTTCTTCCAAAAAATTTGCACCTAACAAATTTGGTCTTAGACTAGCATAATGTGTTTGATGAAAAGAGTATTTTAGCTGTATGCGTTGTTCTTTCCACAACAACTCTTGTCCAATAAGTAGTACTGTGCCAGAGGCATTAGCGAGGATGTCTCCAGAAGAAAATCCCCATTGTTTCGAAAAGCCATCTAACACTTCAACTGTAGTTAAAAAAGCAAAGCCAAGTGTTGCGCCATAAAGCAGCTGATTTTTTTTAGAATCGCCAGTCCAACGGAGCGTTTCCATTCCAATTTTACCAACATAATACGCAGTCATAGCATGACCCATTTTATCCATTTGTAACCATTCGTTATTATCGTTAATACGATGTAAATTAGATTTTGGATATTTGGCATACCACAGTTGATTTAGTCCAATTATAGAAGCAGCATACATGGTGCTTTCTGTAATTATAAGTACTTTTCTTTTTTTTAGATTTAGGCTGTCGGATTTTTTCCAGAACGAATATTGTGCACTAGCACTAATAATGCTACAAAAAAGGATTAAAAGTAGTATTATTTTACGCATTAATTGATTTTAAATTAGAGCATTATTTTTTGGTTGAAATTCTATTTAGAATCCAATCCAATTGTTCGTCTTTATCTAAGGTGGTTACTTTAATAAATTTATTAGGAATCACGCCATATCCATCTGGTTTTGTTTTATTTGGTGTATCAATTACGGCAACACCAAAACGCAATCGCAATTTAGAATTTGGTAATTCGAGATAAGTAAAAATTCCTGCAACGGTACTATTATTAGCACCACCAGTTTCATTTCCAACTAAAAAGGCACCATTTGCTTTTAAATTATTGGCAAGAATACAACTTGCAGAAAAGCTAGTTTCATTGATAAGTACATATACATTTCCTTTAAAATTGTGTTCTAAATTTGGTTTTTTAAGTTTTGAACTTCCAAATTTAAAATACGGTACGCCATGTACGCTTTTAACTTTAAAAAGTTGTACAATTTTTGCTATTGGTAATAAAGCAATTGCTGCGGATTTAATAGGAATGGATTTATTGTGTAAATACGGATAATACCAAGAATATTTTTTAGTCATTCTCGATTTATTTATAAAAATATAGTCCGTATCGGTTAAAAATGAGAATAGATATGCAATTTCATCTAAACGACCACCACCATTATTTCTCAAATCGATAATTAAATTATTGCTTTTAACAGAGTCAATTTTGGCAAAACTTTCTTTGTAAAAATCTTTATATCCTCCGTTACTAAAACTTCTAATTTTAATATATGCAATTGGAGTTTTTGTGTTTTGCTTAAGAAATTTTAAATTTCTCGTGGTTTCTTTTGTACGTTTATTATAGCCATATTTAAATTCCCAATCTTCTTTTTCTTTTCGTTTCTTTTTTGCTAATTTTTTTTCTGCTTTAGTTTGTTTTTTCTTTGCTAAAGTATCTTTCTTCTTAGATATTATTTTCTTAGGAATAGCATATATAAAC
>WFMU01000486.1 GCA_015488935.1 Flavobacteriaceae bacterium
GTTATGATTGACGAGTTATGAGTTATGAGTGATGAGTGATGAGTTAGTTATGAGTGATGATTGATGAGTTATATATGGATATTGAATTTGGAATTTATCTTTTTTGGAATTTGGAATTTATCTTTTTGGAATTTGAAATTTATCTTTTTGGAATTTGAAATTTAACCTTTTGTAATTTAATTTTTATAAACTTGCTTCTATAGCCATTCCAAAGAATTCACCTAAAGTAAAACCAGCTGCTCTAATTTGTTGTGGTAAAATACTTTCTGTTGCTAATCCAGGAACGGTATTCATTTCAATAAAATGAGGTTCGCTATTTACAAAAATATAATCAGACCTTGTCATACCAACCATATTTAAAGATTTATAAACCTTTTTTGCCACTTCGTGTAATTTTTTGTGTTCTTCTGTTGTAATTCTTGCAGGAGTAATTTCTTGCGACTTACCTAAGTATTTTGCTTCATAATCAAAAAAATCGTTGTCCGAAACTATCTCGGTCATAGGTAACACTTTAATTTCATCTTTAAACTTATATACACCAACAGAAACTTCGGTACCATCTAAAAACGATTCAATAAGTACTTCATCATCTTCTACAAAAGAAAAATCAATCGCTTTAGCTAAATTTTCTTTATTGTAAACTTTAGAAACTCCAAAGCTAGAACCTGCATTGTTTGCTTTTACAAAACAAGGCAAACCAAGTTTTTGTATGATAGTATCAACATTAATACTATCTCCTTTATTTAGGTGAATAGATTTTGCCGCTTGGATACCATATTGTCTTAAAACACTAATGGTATCGTGTTTGTTAAAAGTTAAAGCCATCTGATAAAAAGGAGCAGAAGTATGTTTGATACCAAGCAAATCAAAATAGGCTAAGATGGTTCCATTTTCGCCAGGATTTCCATGAATAGCATTAAAAACACAATCAAAAATAATCTTTTTATTTGCGATAGTTATTGTAAAATCACTTTTATCAACAGGAATTTCCATATCCTCATAATCGGCAAACCATTTTTCGTTTAAGATATGTATTTTGTAGCAATTGTATTTATTTTTATCTAAATTGTAGGCAACAACATTTCCGCTATTAAGCGAAATAGCAACTTCTTTGGAGTAACCTCCCATAATAATGGCAATATTTTTTTTCATATAAAGAAATTTACAATGTTACAAACTTACAAAAAAAGCGAAACTAATTATTGTTCTTTTTTAAAAAGACTATATTTGCTTTTTGAAATAATCTTTTTGTAATAGAAATAGAAATGAACAAATTAAAATCAATATTTAGTAAAGCCCTTTTATTGACCTTAATAAAAATGTTTGCCATTGTGGTAATTCTTGTTTTTGGATTTAAAACATGGTTAAATTATACCACCAATCACGGGCAAAAAATAGCGGTACCAGATTTATCTAAAATGTCATTATTAAAAATGAAAGCAGTATTAGAAGAAGCAAACTTACGTTATAAAATACAAGATACGGCGAGTTTTAATCCAGCATATCCACCGCTAACAGTTATCGAACAAAATCCAGAATTTGGAGAATTTGTAAAAGAGAACCGAAAAATATATGTAACCTTAAATCCATCTGGATATCGAAAAATAAAATTGCCTAATTTACTAGGTAAAACAAAACGACAAGTAGAAATGCAATTAAAATCATTAGGATTTAAAATTGGTACATTTTCTTACGTGCCAGATAGAGGTCGTAATGTTGTACGAGGATTAAAATTTAAAGGAAAACGATTATCTGCAGGAGATATGGTTCCAAAAAATTCTAAAATTAATTTAATACTCGGTGATGGTAAAGGCGGATTTGTTGCTAAAGATACTGTAAATTAATGCCAAATAGTACACAAGAAATAGAAGAAAATGATGCTTTACACGAGCATTATCGTTTTATTGCCGCAGATGGGCAAGTACCATTGCGAGTAGATAAATTTTTAATGAATTTTATTGAAAATGCAACACGAAATAAAATTCAACAAGCAGTTAAAGCAGGAAATGTTTTAGTGAATGAAACTACTGTTAAATCGAACTACAAAGTTAAACCAAACGATGTTGTACGTGTTGTGTTAGCACATCCGCCACACGAAAATTTATTAGTTGCCGAAGATATTCCAATAGCTATTATTTACGAAGATGATGATGTTATTGTGGTAAATAAAGCAGCTGGTATGGTGGTGCATCCTGGACATGGAAATTATAGTGGAACATTAGTTAATGGTTTAATACATCATGTAGAGAATTTACCTAAAAATTCTAACGAAAGACCGGGATTGGTACACCGAATAGATAAGGATACAAGTGGATTATTAGTTGTTGCAAAAAATGAAAATGCCATGAGCAAATTAGCCTTGCAATTTTTTGAAAAAACAACAGAGCGTTTGTACTATGCTTTGGTTTGGGGAAATGTAGCCGAAGATGAAGGTACCATTACAGGTAATATTGGTAGAAGTTTAAAAAACAGATTACAAATGAGTGTTTTTCCAGATGGTGATTTTGGAAAACATGCCGTAACACACTATAAAGTAATTGAACGATTTAGTTACGTTACTTTAGTAGAATGTAAGTTAGAAACAGGAAGAACACACCAAATACGTGCACATTTTAAGTATATTGGTCACACATTATTTAACGATGCTCGTTATGGAGGTGATCAAATATTAAAAGGAACAACATTTACAAAATACAAACAGTTTGTAGATAATTGTTTTAAAATATTACCAAGACAGGCATTACATGCAAAAACTTTAGGGTTTATACACCCAACTACAAATAAATTAATGCGATTTAACTCCGAATTACCAAAAGATATTACAGATTGTTTAGAAAAATGGCGTAATTATACGGTACATTTAAAAGCGTAAAATAGTATTTTTTGAACTGCCTAAAAATTAAATCCAGGAATGTCTGGCATACCATCTCTGGCAGCTGCCGACATTTCTTTTTCGTTGATTTCGTTGGCATTTTCAAGCGCATTATTTAATGCAATAATAAGGTAATCTTCAAGTGCTTCTTTATCTGCAAATAAATCATCTGCAATAGCAATACTTCTAATTTCTCTATTGGCAGTTGCAGTAACTTTTACTTTACCACCACCAGATTCTCCATTAACAATAATAGTATTTAAACGAGCTTTCGTTTCTTCAATTTTTTGTTGCGCTTCTTGTAATTTGGCCATCATGCCTTCCATATCTCCGAACATAGTAGTATATTTAAGTTAAATATTATTCTAAAATAAGTTTACGAATTTTATTATTACCTCGGTCAGCAATATATACTGCACCATTTTTACCAGTAGCAAGACCAGATATATTTCTAAATTTAGCATCAGCACCAA
>WFMU01000487.1 GCA_015488935.1 Flavobacteriaceae bacterium
TGCAAAGGTTGCTTGTGCACCAAGTTGCGAATGATAACCATTTGAATCTTTAAAAAGAATACCACCAAGACCAACATTCGATTCTCCCGAAGTACGAGAATGGTAGCTTAAGGTTTGTAAACCAGGAGCATCATTAACTCCAGCCCATTGCTGACCATGTGATAATCTTAATTTTGCACAATTACCAATACCAGCAGCAGCAGGATGCAATAAATACACATTATCCGATAAATAGTCAAAATAAATCGGAATGGTTTCTTGTGCGTTTAAGCGATTAATAAATGTTAAAGTTAATAATAGAATTGTAAGTTTAAATATTTTCATTTTTAATTGTTTGTTCTAATTAAGCTAAAATGTCCTTTTCTAATAATGGGTTCTCCTTTGTAATTAACCATTTCAGCAGTAAACCAATAATCTGTTTCTGGTGCTGGTTTATTTCTGTAAAAACCATTCCATCCCTGACCTAATGCAGGTTTAAATTGATACATTAGTTTACCATTGCGGTCAAATATATAAATTTTTGCTGAGGGTTTAAAGTTTATTCCTTGAACTTTCCAAATATCGTTGATTCCATCTCCATTTGGAGAGAAAAAGTTTGAAAATCCAAAGATAGAAACCATCTTTGAGCTAATACCACAGCCATGAATTTCTCGTACAAAGACTTCATGTATTCCTGGCGAAATATTAACAAAATAGGCTTCGTTTTGGTATGGTCCATTTACATTATCTAGTGCATATTCGTAAATTCCAAGACCAGAAATTTCTACTTTTAAAGAAAAATTTTCTTCTACCCAATATTCGTTGATAATTGTATTTGTTATTGTTGCAGGTTCTGCTGGTAATAAATGAACCGTTTTGGTTTTGGTGCATGTAAACCCAAAAATATTTGTACTTGTTGCAGTAACTGTATAATCACCAGGAATAGATACACTAAGTGAGTCTGTAGTACTCAATTCCACACCATTTTCATCTGCCCACGAATAGGTATAGGTATCTAGTGGATTTAAAATTGTAAAAGTTTTAAAATCTGTGGTGTTACCAATACAAACATATTGGTCTTCAGATACATCAAATTTAGGATTTTTATTTACAATAATATCGAAAGATGTAGTTTTGTTACAGCCAACAAAATTCTTGTGCGAGATACTTACATAAACGGTTTGAATATCTACAGCTGTATTTTCAAAATTAGTTAAATTGGTAGTTACCTGTGTATTTAATGAAGGCTCTGTATAATATAAAAAATTATAATCCGCCGCATTTTCTAAATTAGCAATTTCCACTTCGTTTTGTGTAAGGTCAAATGTGCCAAAACCATCGTCATCATCATCACAAATATTAATAGGAGAGATGTTAATTAATTTAAAATTACTAAAAACATCTACAAAATTAAGTACAATTTCATCTGAAGCAGTAGCATCGCAATTGTCTGCATCAACTTCTACGCGATATAAATCGGAAGTTATAGTATTTGAAGTAACAGTTAATGAGCTATTTGTTTCACCGAGAATTTCTACATTATTTTTAAACCATTTGTATTGGGCACTAGCTTCCATGTTTGGATGCCCTAAAGTTGTGGTAATCGTATAATCCGAATCAATACAAATTGTTTTATCTTCGGGCAAATCAACCGTACAAACAATACTACAATCCGATTCGCCACCAACATTAGTTTGTTCAAAAGTTAAAACGCCAGATTGTTCACTAAAATTTGTAATTAGTATGAGGTAGTATTCTCCAACTTGTGCATTGTTAATAGTTAATGTTTCTATGGCACTACCAGAATAACTACAAGAAATTGTATTTGCAGCAGTTAATTGGCCATTTTGACAAGGAGTTATTGGGTCGTTAAAAGGACCGTAGCAAATATAATCAACATCAATACCAACGCCATTGGTTCCTACTTGCGAAATACTTAACGAAATATCTCCAGCAGTTTTAATTTTTAAAACACTCCATGTAGGGTTCGGTTGAGTTTGTAAACACCCATAATCAGGACCTATTTCTGCAACACCACCATTTACAACTGCATCTTGCGAACCAAAATCATTACAGAATGGTACCGCAATATCACATGCGCCTTGCGAAAAGGTAATTTTGCTAAAAAAAAGAAGTATAATAAAAAGGTAAAACTTATACATA
Source organism: Flavobacteriaceae bacterium (assembly GCA_015488935.1). Taxonomy (GTDB): domain Bacteria; phylum Bacteroidota; class Bacteroidia; order Flavobacteriales; family Flavobacteriaceae; genus S010-17. The sequence goes on from WFMU01000487.1 coordinate 2,143, forward strand.
AAAAAAATTTGTGCCAAATATACATAATAACGTTGATTATATAGAAATATTATTTAGTTAAAATTTTTAAATGATTTTGTTAAATAACCATATTGCTCTTAAATACTTTTCTATTTTTGCAGAGAATTAATTAAAAAGGAAAAACAGAGATGTTAAAAATTGAAAAAACGGCAACGGAAACAATAATTAAGTATGTATCTAACAGCATTTTAACAAGTGGTAGTTTTGAATACAATAATGTTGATGAAGCAGGAAATTCAAAATTAGTACAACAATTATTTCATTTACCATTTGTAAAAAAAGTATTTGTATCGGCAAATTTTATTGCAGTTGAACGTTTTAAAATTGTAGAATGGCATGAAGTTCAAGACGAATTAAATCAAATGATAAGTTCCTATATAGATACTTATGGAAGTATTTTTACAGCCGAAGAAAAAAAGCAAAAAACGGTAATACAAGTATATGCCGAGAGTACACCAAATCCAAACGTAACCAAATTTGTAGTTAATAAATCCTTAACAAGGCAGTTAATTGAAGTAAATAGACAAGATGATTTTACCGAAGTTCCAATAGCAAAAGAATTATTTAAATTTGATTATGTAAAAGAGTTATTTATTGCAGAAAATTATGTTTCTATAGCAAAAAACGAAGATGTAGATTGGTTTGAAATTACAACAGAAATACGAGAATTTTTAAGAGTTTATTTACAAAATGAATCTAAAATTGTTACAAGTAATTACAAATATAAAGCAATAGAAGCACATGAAAAAGTAGCAAAAGTAAACACAAAATTAAATGCTGTTGCTAAAGAAATTATTGCTGTGTTAGACGAATATATTAGACCAGCAGTAGCCGCAGATGGTGGAAATATTATGTTTCAGTCTTATAACGAAGCTACCAAAACGGTAGAAGTAATTTTACAAGGTGCATGTAGTGGTTGTCCATCATCAACAATAACATTAAAAAATGGTATCGAAGCAACATTAAAACAAGTATTGCCAAATAAAATAGAAGCCGTTGTAGCAATTAATGGATAAGATTATACAAGTCTAATCTTTTTAATTAACTCTTTTTTTAAATGCGCATTGAGCATTTTAATAATTTCATCTTTTCTATAACTGTGCTCTTCTCTAATGGTAGAAGATCGCAAAGAAATAGTTAAAACACCATTATTTAATTTAATGGCAGTAGTGTATGTCCACACACCTTCGCCCATAACATGTCGCCAAGCTTCAGAAACTTGTAACTGATTTACACCTTTTTCTAGCTTGTTTTCATGTAATACTTTTTGCATTAAATCTTTTATGGTAGTAAACGTATATGTTGTATCTGATTTATCCACGAGTTACAATTTAAACATTTTATACGATTGTTTGGTTTTTTTTATGACTTTTTCTGTTCGTTTGGCATTGGTATCTGAAATAAAAAGTTGTCCAAAATTATCTTCATTCACTAATTGTAAAAGTTGCGTTACCCTATTTTCGTCCAATTTATCAAAAATATCATCTAAAAGTAAAATAGGTTTTATATCGGATTGCTTTCTAATAAAATCGAACTGTGCTAATTTTAAAGCGATAAGATACGATTTTTGTTGCCCTTGCGAACCATATTTTTTTATAGGATATTCACCAATTTCAAAAACCAAATCATCTTTATGAATTCCAACCGATGTATATTGTAAAAGTTTGTCTTTATTTATATGTTGCACGAGTAAATCTAGCAAATTATTATTTTCCAATTGTGATTTGTATCGCAAATTTACAATTTCATTTCCATTAGAAATATGCTGGTAGCGTTTTTTAAAGATAGGAATAAAATCTGCTAAAAAGTTTTTCCTCTTTTCATGAATTTTCTCACCTAAATCTGCAAGTTGTGTGTTGTAAATTTCGATATTTAAAGCATCAAAAGTATGATTAGCAGCAAAATATTTAAGCAAAGAATTTCGTTGTGATAGTACTTTTTGATATTGAATTAAATGTTGTAAATACAAAGTGTCGGACTGCGAGATAACACCATCCATAAATTTACGTCGCACATCACTACCTTCGGCAATAAGATTATTATCTACTGGAGAAATAATAACTAATGGGATATGACCAATATGTTCCGATAGTTTTTCGTATTCTTTACCATTGCGTTTAATTACTTTTTTAGCACCACGCTTTAAACTACAATTGATATTTTCTTGCCTGTTAGCCTTCTGATACGTACCATCAATTACAAAAAAATCGTTGTGATGTTTTATATGTTGCGATGCAACACTATTAAAATAACCTTTGGTAAAAGATAAAAAATAGATAGCTTCTAAAACATTTGTTTTTCCAATACCATTATTACCAACAAAACAATTTATTTTGTTGTCAAAATCAAAATCTGCAGCTGCAAAATTTTTATAATTTACTAAACTTAACTTTTTAAGATACATTGTAGATGCAAAAAAACGAAATTTACCTCATTAATTAGGTGTTCTTTTCAAGAAAAATTATATTTTTGCAAACTATTCGGATAAAACGAATTGTAAAACACGTTAATAATTTAAGTAATGGCAACATACAAAAAGAGAGGAAATAAAATAAGAAAACCAAAGTTAACTGACGAAGGGTATCTAGAAGATGTAAAATTTGATGGAGAATCAACAACACAAGAAGTATTTGATACTTTAGATGAAACAGCATCGAGGTCAGAACAATGGTTAGAGAAAAATCAAAAATTAGTATATTCTATTTTAGGAGGATTTCTTTTAGTTTTATTGGCATATTTAGCTTACGATAAATTTGTAAGCACACCCAAAGAAATTAAAGCAGCAAACCATTTAGCATATTCAAAATCTATTTTTAATAAAGCCGAAACAGCAACAGTAGATGCAGATTCTTTATATAATGTGGCATTAAATGGCGCAGATAATAAATATGGATTGTTAGAGGTTGCCAAAAAATATAGCGGAACAGATGCAGGGAATTTGGCAAAGTATATGGCAGGTATCGCTTATATAAACAAGAAAGATTATAAAAATGCGATTAAATTATTAGGAGAATTTTCTTCGGATGATGAGTTGTTAGGTCCAATTGCTAAAGGAAAAATAGGTGATGCATTTGCAGATATTAATCAATTAGATGAAGCTTATAACTATTATAAACAAGCAGCTAGTTTAAAAGAAAATGATTTTACATCACTATACCTATTTAAAGCAGCAAATACAGCAATGGATCTTGGAAAGTTTGATGAAGCTCAAAAAATGTTTCAAAAAATAAAAGACGATTATCCGAATTCAGAAGAAGCAAAAAGTATTCAAATGTTTATCGATAGAGCAAAATATGCAACAAAGTAATTAGACTTTGGCTTACTTTTTGATTTATAC
>WFMU01000488.1 GCA_015488935.1 Flavobacteriaceae bacterium
GCAATATATACTGCACCATTTTTACCAGTAGCAAGACCAGATATATTTCTAAATTTAGCATCAGCACCAAGACCATCGGCAAAACCAAAACCATTACCAGCAATTGAACTAACCATACCATCTGGAGAAATTCTACGTACTTTATGATTAAATAAATCAGCCACAAAAATATTTCCAAATTCATCAACAGCAACATCTATAGGATAATTAAACTTAGCAACATTTGCTTCACCATCTGCATAACCTGCTGGCGATGAACCTGCAATACTAGTTACTTCTGCATCAGGTGTTATTTTTCTAATACGTTGGTTTAATAAATCTGCAACATATAAATTATCATCATTATCTATTGCTATACCATAAGGATTATTAAATTTTGCATTAACACCATTTCCATCAGCATAGCCACCGATATTTCCTGCAAAAGTAGAAACAACACCATCTGGTGTAATTTTACGGATACTACTATTTCCTCTATCAGCAACAAAGATATTACCTTGTGTGTCAATTGCGAGACTCTCAGGACTGTTAAATTTTGCTACATTTGCAGTACCATCAATATTTCCTGAAGTTCCAAATTCACCTGCAAATGTAGTAACAGTTCCATTTGGTGTAATTTTACGAATAGAATGATTGCCTGAATCTGCAACAAAGACATTTCCTTGTTTATCTACAGCAATACCTCTTGGAATATTAAACTTTGCAGCAGAACCATTACCATCTGTAAAACCTTGTGCGCCTCCAGCAAGTGTTATAACATCGCCATTAGGAGCAATTTTACGTATAGCATGATTGTTTGTATCTACAACATAAATATTTCCATTAGCATCAATTGCCATATCACTTGGGCTAGAAAACTTTGCATCAACACCATTTAGATTTGCATAACCAACACTACTACCTGCAACAGTTGTTACATTAATATCGGATAAAAGATATGTAAAAACTGGAGCTATAAGCTCCTTTCCGTCTATGTTTAAGGTTACATTTCCTGTAAAAGATCTATTTGGAACTTCGACAATAATTTTTGTTTCCGATACAGATAAAACGTTTGCTTCTACATTGTTAAAAAAAACTTGAACCGTATTTGCATCGAGTCCAAAATAACCACCTTCTATGGTTACAACTGTATTTTTTGGTCCACTATTAGGACTAATAGTAAGGTAATCTGATTCTACACCATCTTTATTACAAGACGTTAAAGCTGTTACAAATAAAAAAAGTATTGTTAACTTAAAAAATGGTATTTTTGATATTGTTTTCATAATGGAAAATTTATTTTGATTGCAAAAGTAAAAATTATCCTAATAAAAGCCATATAATAAACAGAATAAATTAAATAAAATTAATTATGCGAAAAATTTTATGCATTAGCATTATATTTTCTATTACTTTTGTGACTTCCTGTAAAAAAAAACAAATGAATATAAAAAATATACCAGTACCAACTGTAGAGAAAAAACCAAAAAAAATGGAAATACATGGCGATGTTCGTGTAGATAATTATTATTGGTTAAATGAAAAGGAAAATCCAAAAGTAATCGACTATTTAAATAGAGAGAATGCTTATTACGACAAAGTAACAGCACATACAAAAAAATTTCAAGAAGATTTATTTCTAGAAATGAAATCGAGAATAAAAGAAGACGATTCTTCGGTACCATATAAACTAAATGGTTATTATTACATTACTCGTTACGAAAAAGGAGGACAATATCCTATTTACTCCAGAAAAAAAATTATAGGAGACGATATAGCTAATATTAAAGAAGAAATTATTTTTAATGTAAATGAAATGGCTAAAAACCACGATTATTACAGTTTAAATAGTTATAGTGTAAGTCCAGATAATAAATTGGTTAGTTTTGGTGTAGATACGCTAAGTAGAAGGCAGTATGATATACAAATTAAAAATTTAGAAACAGGAAAAATATATCCAGAAGTAATAAAAAATACTACAGGAAATGCTACTTGGGCGGCAGATAATAAAACCCTTTTTTATACACATAAAGACCCCGAAACGCTACGTAGCACAAAAATTATGAAGCATGTTTTAGGTACAGATGTCTCTGAAGACCTTGTTGTTTACGAAGAGAAAGACGATACCTTTTATACTTCTATTTCTAAATCAAAATCTAAGAAATTTTTAGTAATTGGCTCATCGAGTACTTTAACAACAGAATATCAAATTTTAGAAGCAGACAATCCAAATGGAGAATTTAGAATGTTTCAAAAAAGAGAAAGAGGCATAGAATACCATATTGCACACTACAAAGATAATTTTTACATTCTTACGAATAAAGACAATGCAAAGAATTTTAAAGTGATGAAAACACCAATTGATAAGACAACCTTTGAACATTGGTATGATGTAATTCCACATAGAGAAGATACTTTTGTAGAAGATTTTTCTATATTTAGAGATTATTTAGTTGTAGAAGAACGTAGCAATGGATTGGGGAAAATTCGTATTATGCGTTGGGATGATACTGCGGATTATTATTTGCCGTTTGATGAAGAAACTTATTCCGTTGGTGTATATAGCAATCCTGAATTTGATACCAATATTTTTAGATATGGATACCAATCGTTTACAACACCAAGTTCTGTAATTGATTTTAATATGGATGATAAATCCAAAGAAATTAAAAAAGAACAAGAAGTATTAGGAGGGAAGTTTGACAAAAAGAATTATAAAAGTGAACGTGTTTGGGCAACTGCAAGAGATGGTAAAAAAGTAGCAATTTCTTTGGTTTATCACAAAGATACAAAACTAACAAAAGAAACGCCGTTATTATTATATGCTTATGGTTCTTACGGTTATACTTTAGAAGACAGATTTAGCACTGTACGTTTAAGCTTGTTAGATAGAGGATTTGTTTATGCAGCAGCACATATTAGAGGAAGTCAATATTTAGGAAGAGAATGGTATGAAGATGGAAAACTATTTAATAAAAAAAATACATTTACAGATTTTATTGATTGTGCTAAATACTTAATAAAAGAGAATTATACTTCTCCAAAACATTTATATGCCGAAGGAGGTTCGGCTGGAGGTTTGCTTATGGGAGCTATTGTAAATATGAATGCAGAATTATTTCATGGCGTTATTGCGGCTGTACCGTTTGTAGATGTAATGACAACGATGTTAGATGATAGCATTCCACTAACAACAAGTGAGTATGATGAATGGGGAAATCCGAATAACAAAGATGCTTATGAATATATGTTATCGTATTCACCATACGATAATGTTACTAAAAAAGACTATCCAAATATGTTGGTAACAACAGGGTTACACGATTCGCAAGTACAATATTTTGAACCTGCAAAATGGGTTGCCAAATTGCGCGAGTTAAAAACAAACAATAATATATTACTCTTACATACCGATATGAAAGTAGGTCATGGAGGTGCCTCGGGAAGATTTGATGCCTTAAAAGATGTAGCAAGAGACTATGCTTTTATTTTTGATTTAGAAAACATTTCGAAATAATTTAAAATAAAAATATATACTATTGATTTGCAGGTATTTATAAGATAAACTTAAAAGCTATTTTAGTAGTGAATTTATTTGATAAATACCTTGCTCATTTCCAAAATATTAACTAATTTTGCAAACCTTTTTACGAGTACAGATTAAAAAAAGGAAATAAAACAAATTTTAGATAACAATCTTTTGTTGTTAACATCGTTTAAAAGTC